>NZ_JAIJZQ010000026.1:0-29584 GCF_019754195.1 Streptococcus sp. 2018037 | reverse complement strand
ATCCACAAACTGACTAATCAGACGAGCCTCATGCGTTGCAGGTAAGTCCCAAGCAATATTTAATTCCAAACTTAACTGATTTGTGTTATACTGTTTATACATTTTCATGCCTTTCTAGTTGTTTTGTCGTTATTATAATTATAAAGCATGAAATGGAAAACGAGCAACTCCTAATTGGAATTGCTCGTTTTTTTATATGTGAGCGGCTAGTTTTTGCCCAGCCTCATTTTGTAAGTCTAATTAAAAGATACATGCACATGATCGTAGTGGTTTTCTGTAACGCTACCACGGTCTGGCATCAGGTTCCATGTATAGGCTGGACCATAGATACTGTCATATGGCGCATAGAAGCGCTGTTTCCAAATGATGTAGTTGATATTTTTAGAAGCTAAGCTTGCAACTGCATAAGCTGCCACTTGATCTCCTAGAGCTGAGCTCTCAGGCACCATAAAGTCAATTGCTAGACCTTTACCATGGTCTCCTGAATCACCTGCACGGTAACCAGAGAATGAAGTAATACCAAAGGCATTTGCCACTTCTGCGCGGAAGGCTGCTACCTGAGGTTGCAAACCAACATCATAAGCACTTGTACTTGTTGTAGTGGTTGATAGGGCTGTCACTTGTGGAGTTTCAACTACAGGCTGTTCTACAACTTCCTCTACGGGTGCTTCTACTACAGGTTGTTCTACAACTTCCTCTAAAGGTGCTTCTACTACAGGCTGTTCTACAACTTCCTCTACGGGTGCTGAGTCAGTAACTGATGAAATTTGATCCAAGGGAATAACCGTATCCTCAACCGTTACTTGATTGGTTGTTAGGTCAACAGTTGCCTGAACGGTCTCATTTGTGTTTCCCTGAACAGGAGCTTCAATCTCAACCTGAGTCACTTGATTGTTTTGGTCAACAGTCGTCGTCAGTACCGTATCAGGGAAAATCAAGTTGACATCTGCAATTTGATTCATTTTCGCCAGCAAGTCCATATCAATATTCATAGCTGAGGCGATGGCTGATAAGGTATCCCCATACTGAACAGTATAGGTCATCTTTCCTTCTTCTTGGACAATTTCTGGGCTAATTTCAGAAACAGTACGTGGAGCCCATTCGAGGGCTAAAACATTTGTCGAAATCATCCCTGTACTAAAGAGGGAAAGAGCCAATGAAGATGTGTATAACATCTTCTTATTGTTTTTCATGATGGGTGTTTTTCTCTTGCGACGCATATGTTGTGGTTTATTTGTTCTCTTACGTTTCATAATCTTATTCCTTCTTTATTTTTGAGATGGTTCTATCTTACCTAAACTAAATCTGAAAAACAAGCCTGCAACCGTTCTTTTAAATAAACTGTCTCCACTATGTAATCTTAGGACTTTTCTGTCACACAATCAATATAAATGTCATCTGACTGTCATATTATTAGATAATACTCAATGAAAATCAAAAACAGATTCGGAGACGCAGATGCAGGTAGAACTAACGTTTACCAAATCAAGTCAACAACGTCTGGATTTTCGAAGAGTATAAGTAAAAAATAAGAGTAAGGTAGTAACCCAATAATTGGCTACTAGCTCACTCTCATTTCAATTTTCGGATTAGTCAAAACCCTACATTTCTTCAGGATAAACCAAGCCCCATTCTTTGCGGAGTTGGGTCATGATCTCCATGACATCTTGGGTGTAGGCTAGGTGCATGGTGTTTTCGATGCCTGCGACAGCTTTTTCCATATCCGCCACTTCATAAGAAAGAGCCTTGGCTGTCTCGCCCGCTTCGATTACTTCTTGACTACCGTCTTCAGTATAGGTAATGACTGCCTTCTGACCACGAGGGTACTCGTAAAGCTCGATGTAGCCTTTATCGTAGGCAATCGTTCCACGTTTTGGCTGTTTGGCATGGATGGTCAGGGCGATGGTCGCCATTTCTCCTGCATCATTGCTGAGCAAAATCCCTACCTGCTCGTCCACACCTGTCGGAGCCAATTTGACCTGGGACAAGACCTGGCTTGGCTTTTCCGTCATAAACCAACGTACAAAGGACAGGGCGTAAACACCAATATCCAAAAGGGCACCGCCTGCCAAGTTCTTATTGAAAAAGCGGTTGGTCATATCGTATTCCTTGTAGCTACCAAAGTTCATCTGAATCATTTTCAAATCTCCAAGCTTGCCACTGGCAACCACTTGGCTCAACTGACGATAGATTGGCATGTGGAAAATGGTCATGGCTTCTGCCAGGATAACCTGATTTTCTTCTGCCAGTTGAATGGCTTCTGCTAATTCTTCTGAATTAAGCGTAATAGACTTTTCACAGAGGACATGCTTTCCAGCCTTCAAGGCCTTTCTCAAATAATTGATATGGGTATTGTGAGGTGTAGAAATATAGATAATGTCTACTTCAGGATCCTCAAACACTTCATCGATTTCTCGATAAACTTTCTCGATGCCATATTTTTGCGCAAATTCCACACCCTTGTCATAGGTACGGTTGGCTACCGAATAAAGATTTCCACCCATAGCCTGCAAGGCCTGAACCAATTCGTTGGCAATGACACCTGTTCCCAGAGTCGCCCATTTATACTTCATTTGCACTTCCATAGTGTACCTCACTTTCTTCTACCATTATAGTAAATTCCACCCTTTTCTGCACACTCTAACTAGCATTTGTGTTACAATAAGAACATGAATACCGTTGTACTAAAGGCATCTGCCCAGCAAAAACAAGCCATGATGGCTCACTATGACCGCTATCGGCAGACCAGCAAAAATCCTTACATAGAAGCATTTTTCAAACTGACCAGTGCCAGCCTGTCCATCTACACTTCTGGAAAAGTCGTTTTTCAGGGGGAAATGGCAGAGCAGGAAGCAGGGCTCTGGGGCTATGAGCCAGAAAACTCTGGACAGACGTCCATACCTGGTCAAAACCTGCCCATGATTGGGACAGATGAGGTTGGAAACGGGTCTTATTTTGGAGGTTTGGCAGTCGTTGCTAGTTTTGTCCGCCCAGAAGACCATGCCTTTCTCAAGTCGCTTGGTGTGGATGATTCCAAGAAAATGACAGACCAAAAAATCTGCCAAATCGCCCCTCTCTTAAAAGAGAAAATCCCCCACCAAGCTCTGCTATTGTCACCGAAAAAATACAACGAAGTCATCGAGCAAGGCTACAATGCAGTATCTGTCAAGGTCGCCCTACACAATCAGGCTATTTTCCTACTCTTGCAAAAGGGTGTCCAGCCTGAGAAGATTGTCATTGACGCCTTCACTTCCAGTCAAAATTATCAAAAGTACTTGAAGAAGGAAGCCAATCAATTTGCCAACACCGTCACTCTAGAAGAAAAGGCTGAAGGTAAGTATCTGGCTGTGGCAGTATCTTCTATTATTGCTAGAGCTATGTTTTTAGAAAATCTTGTCCAGCTTGGTCAACTAGTTGGGATGAATCTACCGTCTGGTGCAGGCAGTAAATCCGACCAAGTCGCAGCAAGCATCTTAAAACAATATGGTATGGCTGGTCTCAACCAAACTGCCAAACTCCACTTTGCCAATACGCAAAAAGCACAAAAATTATTGAAATGAGGAAAAAATATGGGAGCAATCCAAAAAACAAAACGCTCACCACTAGTCGCCTTCTTAGCTGAATGGGGCATCTTTTTACTGTTTATGGCAGCTTTTTTTGCCAGTCGTTACTTTATCTGGAATCCTGTATCTGTCGATGGCCATTCCATGGACCCAACGCTTCAACACCAAGAAAAACTCATCATGCTAAAAACGACCTCTATCGACCGCTTTGATATTGTTGTAGCCAGCGAAACAGACAGCGATGGCAAGGAAAAACTGATTGTCAAACGTGTGATTGGTATGCCTGGTGACACTATTCGCTATGAAAACGATGTCCTCTATGTTAACGACCAAAAAGTGGACGAGCCTTACTTAGATGAATATCTCGCTGCATTCCAGAAAGATAAACTTCAAGAAGTCTATTCTTACAACAAACAATTCCAAGCTGTGGCCCAATCTGCTGAAGCTTTCACACAAGATGCCAATGGTTACGTAGACTTTACCGTGACAGTCCCAGAAGGACAATACTACCTGATGGGAGATGACCGCCTTGTCTCACTTGATAGCCGTAGTGTAGGAACATTTTCCCGTGAAAACATCAAAGGAGAAGTTGTCTTTCGCATGTGGCCTCTCAACCGTATTGGAACTGTTGATTAATACAAACAAGTTTGGAGCAAAAAGCACAGTACCACTTCTCAGAGTTCGTGTCAACATCCCAGCGCAGTGGTTGATTGGCAGATTTATTCGTGTTTTACACTCAAAATCTGACCTAATCAACTGTGCGGGGGTGGGAAGACGAACTCTTTTTGGTCTATGCGAGTTCTTTCCCACTCCCTTTTCATTATTATTGGAACTAAACTCTATGAACGAAGTGTATTTTACCGGTACTATTGACCGGATTATTTTTGAAAATCCTAGTAATTTTTATAAAATCCTTCTCCTTGAAATTGAGGAGACAGACGCAGACTATGATGACTACGAAATTATTGTGACCGGAACGATTGCCGATGTCATTGAAGGAGAAGACTATCGTTTCTATGGCAATCTGGTCACCCATCCCAAGTATGGTCAGCAGCTGCAAATTTCGCGTTACGAACGCAGCAAGCCCACTTCTGCCGGACTTGTCAAGTATTTCTCCAGCGACCATTTCAAGGGAATTGGACGTAAAACAGCTGAAAAAATCGTTGAGCTCTATGGCGAGGATACCATTGATAAGATTTTAGCTGAACCTGAAAAACTAACCCAAATCACAGGCCTATCCAGCAAGAACATGCAGGCATTTGTGGAGAAACTCCGCCTCAATTATGGAACCGAGCTAATCTTGGCAAAACTAGCCGAGTATGGCATTCCCAATAAATTGGCCTTTCAAATCCAAGACCAGTATAAGGAAAAAACACTTCAGATTATTGAAGAAAATCCCTATCAACTGGTCGAAGATGTCCAAGGGCTCGGCTTTACCATTGCCGATAGGATTGCGGAAAACCTGGGAATTGCCAGTGATTCACCCCAACGCTTTCGGGCAGGTATGCTCTTTAGCCTCATTCATCGCTCCATGGAAACAGGCGATACCTATGTGGAGGCCAGAGACTTGCTGGAAGCAACCCTTGAACTGCTGGAAAAATCCCGCCATACAGAGCTGGACCCTGCCGCAGTTGCCAAAGAATTGACGGGATTGATTGCAGACGACAAGGTACAGCAAGAAGGCACAAAGATTTTTGACAACAGCCTCTACTTTGCCGAACATGGTATCCATAAAAACTTGACCCGCCTGATGGGAAAAAATGGCTTCAAGCCCTTCCCACGCGCAGACGTTGAGGCTGCCATAGCAGAGCTGGAAAGTATGTCCTCCCTTACCTACGATGACATTCAAAAAGAAGCCATTGTCCAAGCCATTACCAATCCACTATTCATTCTGACAGGCGGACCAGGAACTGGAAAGACAACGGTTATCAACGGTATTATCGCGGTCTATGCCATCTTGCATAAGATTGACCTGACGCGCAACCGAGAAGAATGCCCTGTCCTCCTAGCCGCTCCAACTGGACGAGCAGCCAGACGAATGAATGAATTGACAGGCCTGCCTTCCGCCACCATCCACCGCCATCTCGGTCTGGTAGAAGGACAGGAAGAATCCTACCGTGATGATTATTTGGATGCCGACTTTATCATCGTGGATGAGTTTTCTATGGTAGATACTTGGTTGGCAAACCAGCTCTTCCAGAACATCTCCTCCCAGACCCAAGTTCTGATTGTCGGCGATGCGGAGCAATTACCTTCTGTCAGTCCCGGTCAGGTCCTAGCTGACCTCTTGAAAATCGACAAGCTACCCAGCATCACTCTAGAACGCATCTACCGTCAATCCGATGATTCGACCATTGTTACCCTAGCCAGCCAAATCCGCCAAGGAGCTCTACCTAGCGATTTCCGTGAGAAAAAGGCTGACCGCTCCTATTTTGAAGCGCAAAACGAACAAATTCCAGCTCTGATTGAACGCATTGTCGGCGCAGCTATCAAGTCAGGTATCCCTGCAAACGAGGTACAAATCCTCGCTCCCATGTACCGTGGTGCCGCAGGCATTGACCAACTCAACAACATGACCCAGGCCCTGCTCAATCCCCTAGAAGACGGAGAGCTGGAATTCCTCCACAACGAGCAGGCCTTCCGCCAAGGCGACCGAGTCATCCACCTAGTCAACGATGCTGAGGCCAATGTCTTCAATGGTGATTTGGGCTACATCACCGACCTCCTGCCTGCCAAGTACACCGACTCCAAGCAGGACGAGATTACTATCAACTTCGACGGTAGCGAGGTCACCTACCCTCGCAATGAGTGGTACAAGATTACCCTGGCCTATGCCATGTCCATCCACAAGTCCCAAGGTAGTGAGTTCCAGGTGGTCATCCTTCCCATTACCCGCACCAGCCACCGCATGCTCCAGCGCAACCTGGTCTACACCGCCATCACCCGCTCCAAGAGCAAGCTCATCCTCCTAGGCGAAATCTCCGCCTTTGACTACGCCGTCAAAAACGCCGGAACCCTCCGCAAAACCTATCTGGTCCCACGTTTCCAAGGGGAAATGGCAGAGCAGGACAGCAAGGAAAGCCTGACAGAAAACAACGAAAGCAAAACAGCTACAGCCACGCAAACCCAGCCCCCTGCCCAATCGGGTAAGCCAAAACAAACAGAGCCAGTAACAGAAAACAGCCAGCAACTATCCCTTCTTGACCAAGACCAGCCAAAAAAAACAAGTGGACAACCCAGAGAATATATTCTGACTGTGGACAACCTGCTAACCATCGACCCCATGATTGGCATAGATCAGGCAGATATTGAAGAATTTTTTAAAGCATAAAAACCAGCAAGTCAGTAGATTTGCTGGTTTTACTCTTCTATAGTCGTTTCGTTTGCTTATTAGTACAAGGCAATGATATGCTGGCTACTTCAACAGTCCAGTGGAGCGTTTGAACTCGGAAATAAGGCTTCCTCGCTCTTCGTAGTAATAAAAGATACACTAATGGACTATATCATCAACCATGATTCATCAAGCTGCCCCTTTGTTAATCTGAACTGCTTGCCATGTTCATCAATCAGTGCATGAAGCTCCTGAGCGTCTTTTACCGACCAATCTTTTATCTGCTCTGTAAATTCCTGTCTCAAACTCAAATAATCCTTAGACTGACTAAGTCCTAACCGATTAAATAGTCGAAGAGCATATTGATCCGCCACAAAAACACTTCTTCGACACAAATAGAGCAAAATAACATCCGCAGTTTCATTGCCAACCCCCTTCAAGCTCAGTAGCTCTTTTCGGAGTACTGCTGTCTCAACACTATCTAGACGAGAAAAATCTCCATCGAACTGATTGGCCCACTCAACCACTGACCGAATGTAGAGCGATTTTTGCTTGAAGAATCCTGCTGGGCGAATGCATTCTTGTAAATCCTCCACAGGCATCTCTAAAAGCGAATGAATTGTCAACCGTCCCTCCAACTGTTCTAAAGCACGCTTGGCATTTGCTTCCGTTGTTTGCTGAATAAGAATCATAGATACCAAATCCTTTATGGGATTTTCATCGTTCCACCAGTGAAATTCACCATATCGCCGTTTTAAATTTTGGTAAAGAACCGTCAACTGTTCCACTACTATCCCCCATCTCACCTTGTTTCTCCTTGCCATTATAGCACGATGAGTAAAGGGATACAATACTACAGTTCCTCTAGTAATATTGTATCTACAATCGCTTCAAACTGCTCTGCTTCAACCTCTGGAAAATAATTCAAACAATTGGCAGTTGCAAAGGCTGCCGCTTCTTTCAAAAAGATTTCTGGGGCTTGACCTTGACTGATTCCTTTGACTAGCAAGCCCAGGTAGAAATCCCCTGCGGCAATCGGATTACGCGTTTCTTTCTTTGGAGACTGGATACGGAAGAAGCGCTGACCAATCTTAGCTAGACTACCCTTATCTCCCATTGTAATGATGATATTCTCATGAGGAGTCACTTCTTTTAGGATGCCTAAAATAGCTTCAGGGCTTTCTTCATCCAGCTCTGGATAAATATCTTTCAGCTCTTCATTATTGATTTTGATAAGGGCTGGTCTAGCTTGATAAGCCGCACGTAGAGCTGGTCCACTGGTGTCCACTATGGTCAGCACCTCTGGGTATTTTTCAATAAACTGCTGAATATAGTCATCCGGCATCCCCTTCATCAGACTGCCTGAAAAGACTAGGATGTCGCCAGCTTGCAGGCTATTTTCAATCTGCTGAGTGAATTGGTTGAGCAAATCCTCTGTTAGTTCAAAACCTTTTTCATAAAATAGTACTACATCGCCTGTACTGGTTTCAACATAGATATTACACGTCCGAGTATTCTGGCTATTTTCAACCACGCGCAGGGTATTTCCACCATCAGCATTAAGCTCCTGAATATAGCGACCAATCTGACCACCCAAAATAGTATGAATGATGTAGTCTGTCACACCGTTTTCACGGAGGGCATAGGCCACGTTGAAGCTTTTTCCACCAGGATAATCCCTCACTTCCGTCGGTCTCAGGGGAATATTCTTTTCAATTTTTTCAACAAGTAGCGTACGGTCCAGAGCTGGATTGGGACAAATCAAGTGAATCATATCGGTCTCCTTTTCTTTTTGTTTATATTATTATACTATATACAAACAAAAAATAAAAAGATAATTCCTCGACGGGAACTATATATCTGTTTACACTACCCACAATATGTAGTATTTCGACAACATCAAGAAAGACGACTTCCAAATTAGGAAATCGTCTTTTATGCTACTTATTTCCTTTTGCTCTGTTGTGTGTTTTACAGAGCATTTCACAATTTGACTTATCTGTGCTACCACCTTTGCTCCATGCTTTAACATGGTCAGCATCCATTTCGGTAATTTTCCATATTCTAGTTTTATTATTGTTTGTTCCCAAGGCACATAATGGGCAGTTTGATAGATGTTTAGCTTTAGCCTCTTCAGTTTGAATCTTGTAAATTTCTTGTTTGACTGTTTCAGGAAACACACGGATATTCAATAATTTTGTATCTTGCTTTCCCCCAAGTAGATACTCATAAATGTCCTTTTTGCTTCCAACAAAGCCGTCTAATAACAAACTTTCTACATCCCTATTTAGTTCCTGAATGTTATATGATTTAGCATGATACCGCCTATAAAGTTTACCCCAATCCACTTTTTTCATTTGAGGGTCTATTGAGCTGAATAAGCCATTTATCCATTCAATGACTGATGAGAAATACCTTTTCAGTTCTATAATGTTATCATCTTTACGATGTACACTCATATAATGCTCTATTTCTCCATTCGATACCCATTCTAAGGCTTTGTTTAAGTAACCTTGTCTATTGACCTCTGCTTTTATATAAGTTGACCATTTGCTAATATTCGCATTACTTGAATTGCTGAACTCTTCTCTGGCTAATGTCACGAATTGTCCAGAATAGATAGCATTCAGTAGCTCCTGCTCATTAAGTGATACTCCTGCTATATTGATAGTCTTAAACCATTCCTTGATTTCACTTTCTTCTCCTTCACAAACATAAATAGTCAATTTGGTATTCATAATTTTTTCTTGCAAATCTTCTGCTAAACTACTGAAGTAGTACGGAATACCATCTTTATCTGTCAAAGCAAATTTATTCGTTACGAAACGACCAAAGCTAGTAATTCTCTGTTGTCCATCTAAAACTTCGTACATTCCGTCTTTTGTCTTAACAAAATAGATTAGCCCAAGTGGATAGCCTTTTAAAATAGAATCAATTACTGCGACATCCTTGACACCATCAGCATAAATATAGTTACGCTGGTATTCTGGTTGGATGACTAGTTGTCCATTCCACCCAAACAGTCCTTTTCCTTCATATTCGTTATAAATGAAACCTTCACAAATATTTCTTATTGTCAAATCAGTATTGAGAGTAGTTTTCATGATTTATACCCCTTTTCTTTTGATAATAATTCTGGCATAAGGAACAACAGGAAACCCATTTTTATCTAAGAAGTATAAATCTCCATCGGCAGTTCCACGTTTTTGGATTTCTTTCCTATATTTCCTATGTTCGTCAGTATAACCTCTAACTCCAATTTCAATTCCTGAACTAGATATTCCCAATCCGATAATTTCAAATTGTTCTGGGTTAAACTTATCTAAGAATGTGATAGGAACTCCCATATAACCGTCAAAATCAGAAGGTATTGCCATTGTAAAAGGTACTTCAATAGCATCGTAGTTGTAATATTTTGGGTAATTTTGGGTATCAAACTCACGCAACTTTTTGATTAGCTTCGTGTTAAATTTTAGATTATCCGCTTCAGTCATAAGTTGAAGAGGTTGATGTCTCCTGCCGTGTTCAATATTAGTAAACCACATCACACCAGAAACCCTTATTAAATCTTTCTTTCGTTGTGAAGAAGTAGCTAAATCCTCATAAGGACTCATAAAAAAACCAACGTTACCTTTAAAAGGTTTGCCTAACCATATCTTATTATCCTTTATATAAGAAAAAACATCTTTGTAAGTAATAGCATTTTGATGACCGATAATTGCAAATTCTTTTTTACCATCCATTATCCATTTTATGAACTCCCTAAATAATGAGAACGGCGGATTTGTTACAATAACATCAGCTTCATCTCTCAACTTAATAACTTCATCGCTATTAAAGTCCCCATCGCCCTCTAAATATTGCCACTTTAAATTTGAAATATCTACTTTTGATTTACCGTCTTTAGACAGGGTGAAAATCTTTCCTCTGCTGTTCGTTTTATCTTTATCAAAATGTGGTGATTCTGTTTCAAAAAGACTTAACTGACCAAACTTTATTGTTTTTCTGTCGTTCGCAAAGCTCGTGCTAATGAGTTTTTTCAACCCTAAAGATTCAAAATTTTGTGCAAAATATCTTGTAAAATTACTCCATTCAGGGTCATCACAAGGTAATAGAACGGTTTTATTTTGAAATACTTTAGGATTAAATTCTAAAAAAGCATTCATCTCATTTTCAATATCTGAATATCTAGTATAAAATTCATCCTTTTTCTGTAATTTAGCATTATGAAGCGAGGTAGCCATTACGCCACCTCGCTTTTTGGTACAACAGAAAAAACTTCTCCACAAAAATGTGAAAAAGTCTGTTTTGATGCTTGACAAAAAAGCTGAACGGCTACATAATCAGCTGGATTGGATTGGATTGGATTGGATTGGATTGGATTGGATTGGATTGGATTGGATTGGATTGGATTGGATTGGATTGGATTGGATTGGATTGGATTGGATTGGATTGGATTGGATTGGATTGGATTGTTGTCATGTTTATCTCCTTCCTTATATAACAATACTATTATACCATAAAAGGCAATTTTTGAAAAGAGTTATATCTTTTTTTACACCATTTTATTGTTTTTTGTATCGTTTGTGATATAATAGTTTTAGAATAAAGAAGGAGTAAAGAGATGCTAGGTGAATTTGAGTCATTGTATGATTTGATGAATGCTTTTCCAAATGACTATTACTGTGAGCAACATTTAGAAAAAATTCGCTGGAACGGTTATGTAGTCAGTCCTTTTGATGAAACATCTAAAGTCTATAAATGCAAGAATGGTAAATACAGATGTAAAAACACTGGTAAATATTTTAATGTTAGAACTGGTACAATGTTTGATAATACTAAAGTTTCTCTTCAAAAATGGTTTATTGCCATTTGGATGGTGACATCCCACAAAAAAGGTATTTCTTCTGTTCAACTTTCAAAAGACATCCATGTTACTCAAAAAACAGCTTGGTTTATGTTAGAGCGTATTCGTAGATGTTTTGGTTCAGAAAACAGTAATGAATTGGATGAGACTGTAGAAGTAGATGAAACCTATATCGGTGGTAAAAATAAGAATCGCCATAACTCAAAAAAAGTTAAAAATGCCTAAGGTCTCTCCCTAAAAGATAAAATCCCAGTTGTTGGTATGGGTGCACGAGAAGGAAAATTGAATGCTTATAAAGTAACCGATACAGGCACAAAAACTTTAACAGAACAAATCGTAAAATTTGTGAAAGACGCTGCCCAGCTTTACACTGATGAATGGTTAGGTTATAATAAAGTTGCGAAAATGTACGACCATGCTTTTGTAAATCATGGTGCTCGTGAATATGTAATTGATGATGTTTATACACATACGATTGAAGGTTTTGGGGCAGGTCTCAAACGTGGTGTACTGGGAATCTACCATTCTTGGTCTAAGAAATATCTACAAGATTATGTAGATGAGTTTGACTTCCGTTATAATACCCGAGGCATGGCTGACAACGACTGTTTCAATCTTCTATTGTCATCTTCAGAAGTTCGTACTACATACAAGGAGTTAGTCCATGGATAAACTACATGCAGAAATGGAGCGAACAATTTCTAAAACAATTGATAATAAGCTAGTAGATTATCAAATTTCTCTCTCTGATAATTTTTACACCAAATATCTTAGTTACTATGACTACCCTTACACTCAGGAAGTAGTTGAATCACACCGAAAATTTTTCCAAGACCTATCCTATTATGCGATTTATCAAAAACTTGGAGAAGTCACAAAAATTAGCATACAAGCTCGACTTTCTGAGTTAGATACTTTAGTAGATATTTCAGATAATAAAGATGAATTTGATACTTTCTTTTACAAAAAGTTTCAGTTTAAACTACCTGAGATTCCATTTGAGGAAGAAAAGTTAAAACTTTCCAGTTTTGATTTAAAATTGCAACAGGCTCTAAATTATAATCCTAAAGAAGATGAGCGGCTGAGAAAAAGAAGATAAGGAAGGTGCAAGATGGATTGGTATGACTACATGATAAAGGCATCAGAGCAATCACGGTTTAATGCTAGTCACTGGTTTCGCTATCTGCGAAAAGTTATTTTTGAAGACTATTCTTATTTGACGGAAGAAGATGTTGAAAAGTTACTAGGTTCTAAAGAACTAACAGATTTTCAAAAGGTCAGTTTGAAATATGCTATTCAAGAGCATACACCAACTCATGAATATGTGGTTTCGTTAAATAAGCCTGCCAAATTAGCCAATGTACAAAAAATGATGGAGAAATACAGACATGGATAAAATGAAACCTGTTTTTGAAGCCTTGAACCAAGAGTTGGCTCAAGCCAATCTTCATTTAACCATTATTTGTGTTGGTGGTTATGTTTTAGAGTATCATGGTTTGCGAGCTACACAAGATGTAGATGCTTTTTATGAAGAAAGTCAGAAAATCAACGAAATTATTGCTCGTGTAGGGCAACGCTTTAATTTGAATACTGACAAAGAACTATGGCTCAATAATAATGTGGCAAACATGAACAGACAGCCACCATTACATTTGTGTGAGACCCTATATTCATTCGAAAACTTAACTGTTTTAGTTGCTCCAATTGAATACGTATTGGGTATGAAGATGGTTAGCACAAGAGAGCAGGATTTGAAAGATATTGGAGCAATTATCAAATACAAACACTTCCGTTCTCCGTTTAATACCTTTGATGGTTTGAAGAAAATGGGGTTTGATAGCATTGATTTCTCCGTTCTCCTAGAAGGCTTCAGTCATGCCTATGGGATGGACTGGCTAGAAGAATTTTTTAAAGAAAATCAGGATAAACTGAGAAGATATTATTGATAGTCAAGATAGAAGAAAAGACGATTTCCTAGTTTGGAAGTCGCCTTTTTTGATGTTTTCGAAATACTACATATTGTGGTTAGTGTAAACTGGTATATAGTCCCCTAATTTTTTTATGCAAATACGGAAATTCGTTCCTGCTGGTAACCACCTTTTTCAGCAATGTCAACCAAAGCCACAGCATAGTCGGCATAACTAATATAGCTTTCACCTTGGGTATTGACTTGGAAAACCTCGCCAGCAATAGTGTAGGAACCTGTCTTTGAGCCTTCTGCATCAAAATCGGCTGCAGGGCTGATATAGGTCCAGTTGATAGCTGTCGCCTGACGATAGAGGTCTAGACCAGCACCCATAGCCTCAGCGATTGGTAGGTATTCCGCAGGGAAATCTGGTGTATCTTTCAGCATAGCTGTCTGGCTCTCGTCTAAATAAAGACTGCCTGCACCACCAACTACTAAAAGACGAGTTGGACTACCAGCAAGGATGGTCGTTAGATGCTCCGCAAGACGAGCGTGACCCGGCAAGGTTTCTGGTGTCCAAGCACCAAAAGCATTGACTACTACATCAAAGCCTGCCAACTCTTCCTTGGTAAGAGCAAAAGCATCCTTTTGGATCACTTCTTGGGCTACGCTCTTGTTTTCAGAACGGACAATAGCCGTCACCTGATGACCACGTTCTACTGCTTCCTTTGCAATAGTTTGACCTGCTTGACCATTCGCTGCAATAATAGCTATTTTCATATTGATACCTCACTTGCTTTAGTTGTAATAATTATGTTTACAACGCGAGTATAAACCATTTTCGTTGTAACATCAATTGTTACAACTTAAAAATTAAAAAAATCATCACAAGGATGATTCACTAACTAGTCTTTTCGTGCTAGTGCAACATGCTACAGACTAGTTCAACAGTCCAGTGGAGTGTTTGAAGTAGGAAATAGGGAAACAAAGTTTCTCCTTACATCGACCTAATAAAACGACTATAGTTCCGCCAAGAGATCAGCAAGCCTTGTCTTAGCAAGTTCATTTTCCAAAGCCGACTGAGCATTTTCTAAACGGCTATCTAGCAGGGGATGAATATTGCGACCTACTTGGCAGGAAGGATTGGGCTGCTCATGAAAAGCGAATAATTGACCTTTTTCTCCAAACAACTCCACAGCCTGATAGACGTGCAAAAGTGTAATCTGGTCTGGAGCCTGTGCCAAGCGAGCACCTCCAACACCACGCGCCACTTCTACCAGACCAGCCTCCTTGAGTTGGGACAAAATATTTCGGATAATGACAGGATTAACCCCGACACTGCCTGCAATGCTAGTACTGGTCTGTTTTTCTTTTTCTCCTTCCAGAGCCAAGAGAACCAAGATATGGCTGGCAATGGTAAATCTACTTGAAATTTGCATCTCTTCTCCTTTTTTTCAGTCTATCATAGACCGAAACAGAACTCAAGTTTGAAAATTGGTCACGGTCACACCCAGCAAACGAATCCCTTTTTCAATCTTCCCAATTTCTTCAATTAGTTGACGAACCTCTTTCTCAATCGTTTCCGTCTGGTCCGTATACACCTCTAGACTATGACGTTTCGTCAAGGTAGAAAAATCACCATAACGCACCTTTAAAACAATTGTTCGACCCTTTTTTCCATTCCGCTTCAAACTGGCTGCGACCCGTTGGCAGAGACTGATTAGCTCTTTCAGGACATCCTCCTCCCGATAAAGAAGTTTGCGATAGGTTCTTTCCTTTCCAATTGACTTACGAACACGGTCCACTTTAACGGGCGAATTAGAAATGCCCCTCGCTTTCCGATAAAGGTCGAAGCCAAAACGCCCAAATCTATCTATCAAAACCATTTCTGGTACATCTAGCAAATCTTGCCCCGTGTAGACCCCCATCTCATGCAGGCGTTCCACCGTCTTCTTCCCCACACCGTGAAATTTTTCAACAGGCAGGGAGGCGAGAATACCAACAGCATCTTCAGGTAGAATCAAGGTCAAACCGTGCGGTTTTTCCATATCAGAGGCAATTTTTGCCAAAAATTTATTATAGGAAACACCTGCGGAAGCTGTCAGATGCAATTCATTCCAAATATCGTATTGGATAAGCTTGGCAATCTTAACCGCAGAGCTGATACCCAACTTATTTTCTGTTACATCCAAGTAAGCCTCATCGATAGACATGGGCTCCACCAAATCAGTATAGCGATGAAAAATTTCTCGAACCTGTCGCCCAACTTCCTGGTATTTTTCATAATTGCCAGAAATGAAAATCGCCTGAGGACAACGTTCATAAGCTTCTTTTGAGGACATAGCCGAGTGAATACCAAAGGCACGCGCCTCATAATTACAGGTAGACACCACTCCTCTACCGCCAGATAGTCTTGGGTCAGCCCCAATGATAACAGGTTTGCCCTTCAAAGCAGGATTATCCCTGACCTCAATGGCAGCAAAAAAAGCATCCATATCTATATGAATAATTTTTCTAGATAAATCATTGATTAAGGGAAAAATTAACATGACTGCCTCTTCCTGTTTTCAAGTTTAACTCGCTATATTATACCGCATTTCTTAGGAAGTTTCAGCCTTTAGATTCGTTGAACCAGCCATCTTACCAATACAATAAACGACAGCTTATCACCTTATTACAAATGTAAGCAGAAATTTATTTTGAAAATACCAACTCTATCTTTCAAGTTTTTTCATATTCCTTGAAAGGTTTTTCATTTATTTTCAAGTATTTTTGTCTTGAAGAAAGTGTTTTCAAATGGTATAATAATAACATGTTGGTATTGATACCAAGTCGATACCCAAAAGCATAAAAGGAGAACCCTCATGTCAACAAAAGTTAAAACAAAAAATGTTGCTGAAGACATTTTCGCCCAAGCCTGGGAAGGCTTTAAAGGTACAGATTGGCAAGATAAGGCAAGTGTAACACGCTTCGTTCAAGCCAACTACACTCCATACGATGGAGATGAAAGCTTCCTCGCAGGCCCAACTGAGCGTTCACTTCATATCAAAAAAATCATCGAAGAAACAAAAGCTGGCTACGAAGACACTCGCTTCCCAATGGACGTAGATCGTGCTACTTCTATCGCTGATATTCCAGCAGGTTTCATCGATAAAGAGAACGAACTCATCTTCGGTATCCAAAACGATGAGCTCTTCAAACTCAATTTCATGCCACGTGGTGGTATTCGTATGGCTGAAACAACTCTTATCGAAAACGGCTATACTCCAGACCCACTCCTTCATGAAATCTATACAAAACATGCTACAACTGTAAACGACGGTATCTTCCGTGCCTACACAGCTGACATCCGCCGTGCTCGCCACTCACACCACGTTTCTGGTCTTCCAGATGCATACTCACGTGGTCGTATCATCGGTATGTACGCTCGTTTGGCACTTTACGGTGCAGACTACTTGATGGAAGAAAAAGTAGCTGACTGGAATGCGATTACTGAAATCGACGAAGAATCAATCCGTCTTCGCGAAGAAATCAACATGCAGTACCAAGCATTGCAACAAGTTGTACGCTTAGGTGATCACTATGGTGTTGATGTTCGCAAACCTGCGATGAACACGAAAGAAGCTATCCAATGGACAAACATTGCTTTCATGGCTGTTTGTCGTGTTATCAACGGTGCAGCAACTTCTCTTGGTCGTGTGCCAATCGTTCTTGACATCTATGCAGAACGTGACTTGGCTCGTGGTACATTTACTGAGGCTGAAATCCAAGAATTTGTTGATGACTTCGTATTGAAACTTCGTACAGTGAAATTCGCTCGTACAAAAGCCTTCGACGAAATCTACTCTGGTGACCCAACATTCTTGACAACATCTATGGCAGGTATGGGTAACGACGGTCGTCACCGTGTTACTAAGATGGACTATCGTTTCTTGAACACACTTGACAACATCGGTAACTCTCCAGAGCCAAACTTGACAGTTCTTTGGTCAGACCAACTTCCATATTCATTCCGTCGCTACTGTATGGCAATGAGCCACAAACACTCTTCTATCCAATACGAAGGTGTAACAACAATGGCGAAAGATGGTTATGGTGAAATGTCATGTATCTCTTGCTGTGTATCTCCACTTGATCCAGAAAGCGAAGACCAACGCCACAACATCCAATACTTCGGTGCTCGTGTTAACGTTCTTAAAGCTCTTCTTTCAAGCTGGAACAACGGTTACGATGATGTTCACAAAGATTACAAAGTATTCGACGGTGTTGAACCAAATACATCTGAAGTCTTTGACTACGACCAAGTGGTTAAGAACTTTGAAATCGCCCTTGACTGGTTGACTGACACTTATGTAGATGCCATGAACATCATCCACTACATGACTGACAAGTACAACTACGAAGCAGTTCAAATGGCATTCTTGCCAACTCACCTTCGTGCTAACATGGGCTTCGGTATCTGTGGTTTCGCAAACACTGTTGACTCATTGTCAGCAATCAAATATGCACAAGTTAAACCAATCCGTGATGAAGATGGATTTATCTACGACTACGAAGTAACTGGTGACTTCCCACGCTATGGTGAGGATGATGACCGTGTAGATGATATTGCTAAATGGCTCATGGAAGCATTCTTCTCTCGCTTGAACAAGCATAAATTGTACAAGAATGCTGAAGCTACTGTGTCTATCTTGACAATCACTTCAAACGTTGCTTACTCTAAACAGACTGGTAACTCTCCAGTTCACCGTGGTGTATTCCTCAATGAAGATGGTTCTGTGAATACTACTAAAGTAGAATTCTTCCCACCAGGTGCTAACCCAACTTCTAAAGCTCGTGGTGGTTGGTTGCAAAACTTGAATACCCTTTCTAAACTTAACTTCAAACATGCCAACGACGGTATCTCATTGACAACTCAAGTTTCACCAAAAGCGCTTGGTAAAACATTCGATGAGCAAGTGAACAACTTGGTGACAATCCTTGACGGATACTTCGAACAAGGTGGTCAACACGTCAACTTGAACGTTATGGACTTGAACGACGTTTACGACAAGATTATGGCAGGTGAAGATGTTATCGTTCGTATCTCTGGATACTGCGTAAACACTAAATACCTCACTAAAGAGCAAAAAACTGAATTGACTCAACGTGTCTTCCACGAAGTTCTTTCAATGGACGACCACGCTGCAGAAGTTTCAGGACAAGCTTAATCAAACAAACAAAAAAGGACTTGCAATGCAGGTCCTTTTTATCGTCATTTAGTTTATCTTTTATTACGTCGTTAACTCACCTTGCCTAACTCCAGTTATGCCTGCGGCTCGTTGCCTAGTACTAAAAGTAAACTAAAAGACTATACTATGTCGAAAAATCTTCTGAGTGTTGCGGAAAGATAATTATACTCAACGAAAATCAAAAGTAGCCTAAGAAACGAAGTCGAAGATAGAACTCTGTTACTTTCTTATTTCAAGGTAACAGGCTGAAAACCTCCACTGGAGCTTTTCACTCATCAAGGCTCTTGATAACGGATAATTTTGATTTTCGAAGAATATTAGTCAATAGCCTCTTCTTCCTCCAGAACTTGCCGTATCAGAGCCATGACTTGGTTTCTATCCAACTTCCACTGGGCCCGCTCATCCTTGTCAAAAGTACGATTCGAGAGAAAAATCGCAGCTTTCTGCAAAGGACGGTTATACATGATAAAGGTCCCCGTATAGCCTGTGTGCGACAACCAGTCCCCCTTCTTATCCCAGGCCAGCGACCGCTTGCGCTTATCATCAAAACCGTAGTCCTGCGTTAAATTCGCCGCAAAGTCAGCCGTCAGATAGTGTTCCAAAAAGATTTCCAAATCTTTGACGGTCGAAAAGAGACCTGCACTTCCCGCGTGGAGGCCTAAGACACGCGCCTTGGGATCATGCACCACACCTGCTTTGACGCCACGCACCGTCGGCACCGCCTGACTGACTGGTCCAAAGGAGGTTTGGGACATGCCAAAGGGCTCTAGAACGTCTCGTCTGATAAGCTGGTCCAGACTGTCTCCATCTATTTCCTCCAACAAAAAGCCCAGCAAGAGAAAATTAATGTCTGTGTAGAGGAAATCTTTCTTATCCGTTACGGTAATCTTCAAAATCGCTTCCTTGAGCTGGTCGGCGTCCAGACTATCCCTATTTGGAATAAAAGGATCGATACCACTAGTATGGGTCAATAATTGCCGAATGGTGACCTCACTATCCGCAAAAGCTGGATAATAAGACTGCAAGGTCCTATCTAACTCCAAAGCTCCGCTATTGACCAGAAAAGTCGCAAGAGTCCCCACACCAACCACCTTGGAAACAGACGCCAAATCATAGGTCAAACCTGCCTCAACCGGCGCCTGACCATCCTGGGTCCCTAGATAGTACTCCTGCCACTGACCCTCAGAAAAAAAAGCCAGACTGGCACCAGGATAAACTCCTTGCTCAATCTGCTCTGAAACCTTGTCTAAAATTACTTGTCTCATTTTTCGAACCACAATTCAATACCACTTGGGTCAACCGTTTGGATAAAGCTTGCTTTTTTATCTTTAAAGAATGGTTTTTCCAACCGGCTTTCCCAATGCGCCCAATCAAAGTCCTGCTCGACAGGAAAACGCAATCCTTCTAAATCCCAAACTTGTTCCGCAGGAGTTAATAAATCTTCACCTTCTGCCCCAACAAAACGCAAAAAGGCTTGTTGAGGTAGGATAGCCTCATAATAATCTTGGCTGATGCTTGCCTGTGGGCTGTTAATCCAGACAGACTCTACTGTAAAAGTAGTCAGACCAGAAAAGTCGTCCTGCACCTTAAATGGAACAGGTGGAAGGATTTGTTTTAGGTCATCAACAGATGCTTCTGCATGTAAAAGAAAGGTGTCTCCTTCTGGCGAAACAGCTTCAAAACCATAGCCATTTTTTCCTTGGTAGAGCTTACTATACTGTGAACCTTGCGCCAGCAAAGCTTCAATTTCAGAGGCATCATCTACTTTTATCACAATTTTATTCAGTTTTTTAAGCCCTTCGACAGCACGGGTGCGATTACCAGGAGATTCTGTCAAAACAAGCTTCGTTTCTGGGCTTGTTCTATCTCCAAAATCAGCAAAAGGACCATCTTCGAGCTTGGTTTTCATTCCTAGATTTTCTTCTAAAAATCCTTGGTTAATAGCCCTATTATTAATACGTAAAATAGGGACTATAGCTTCATTTTTTCTCAACACGATACATTTCAACTCCTCAGTCATTCTACAATATTGTATAAAAATTTTCATCATTTTACAAGTAATTGTATCGTCGTTTTATACATTAATATCTCTATATATACTGATAATTTTTAGACAAACATTGACTTATCCGATATAATAGCTATTATAGACTATTATCCTAAAAAAGAGGAGAATTTATGCGTTTTAATCAATTTTCTTTCATAAAAAAAGAGACCTCTATCTGCTTGCAAGAACTTGATTCTCTGGGATTTCAACTGATTCCTGATGCAAGTAGTAAGACAAATTTAGAAACCTTTGTCAGAAAGTGCCATTTCCTGACAGCAAACACCGACTTTGCCCTGTCCAACATGATTGCGGATTGGGACACAGATCTGCTGACCTTCTTTCAGTCTGACCGTGAGTTGACAAATCAGATTTTCTATCAAGTGGCATTTCAGTTGTTAGGCTTTGTGCCTGGTGTAGATTATACAGATGTGGAGGAATTCCGCAAGTCCAGCCATTTCCCCATTGTCTATGGGGATATCGTTGATAACCTCTACCAACTCCTCAATACTCGCACCAAGTCTGGAAACACCTTGATTGACCAGCTGGTCAGCGACGACCTAATCCCAGAGGACAATCGCTACCACTTCTTCAACGGCAAATCCTTGGCCACTTTTTCAACTAAAAACCTCATTCGTGAGGTGGTCTATGTCGAAACACCTGTCGATACGGCTGGGAATGGGCAAACAGATATTGTCAAGCTGTCTATTCTCCGTCCTCACTTTGACGGGAAAATCCCTGCGGTGATTACCAACAGTCCTTATCATCAAGGAGTTAACGATGTAGCCAGCGATAAGGCCCTGCATAAGATGGAAGGGGAATTAGCACAGAAACCTGCTGGCACCATTCAGGTCAAGCAGTCCAGTATCACCAAACGAGACTTGGACCAGCGGAATCTACCTATCAGCCCTGCCACTGAAAAACTGGGCCACATCACTTCTTACTCCCTCAATGACTACTTCCTCTCTCGCGGCTTTGCCAGCCTCCACGTGTCTGGCGTCGGTACGCTGGGCTCGACGGGCTATATGACATCTGGCGACTACCAGCAGGTGGAGGGCTATAAAGCGGTGATTGACTGGCTGAACGGTCGCACCAAGGCATACACAGACCACACTCGCTCGATTGAGGTCAAAGCCGATTGGGCCAATGGTAGGGTAGCGACGACGGGACTATCTTATCTGGGAACCATGTCCAATGCTTTGGCAACAACTGGCGTGGACGGATTGGAAGTCGTCATCGCAGAAGCAGGGATTTCCTCTTGGTATGACTACTACCGTGAAAACGGGCTGGTGACCAGCCCTGGCGGCTATCCAGGCGAGGATCTGGACAGCTTGACCGCCTTGACCTACTCCAAGAGTCTGCAAGCAGGCGACTTTCTCCGCAATAAAGAAGCCTACGAAAAAGGACTGGCTGCCGAGCGTACTGCCCTGGACCGCACCAGCGGCGACTACAATCAATACTGGCATGACCGCAATTATCTGCTCCACGCAGACAAGGTCAAGTGTGAGGTGGTCTTTACCCACGGCTCACAGGACTGGAATGTCAAGCCGATTCACGTCTGGAATATGTTCCTTGCCCTGCCAATCCACATCAAAAAGCACCTCTTCTTCCACAACGGTGCCCATGTTTACATGAACAACTGGCAGTCTATCGACTTCCGTGAGTCCATGAACGCCCTGCTCAGTCAAAAACTGCTGGGCTACGAGAACAACTACCAACTGCCAACGGTTATCTGGCAGGACAACAGCGGTGAGCAAACTTGGACGACCTTGGACACCTTTGGCGGTGAAAACGAGGCTGTCTTGCCACTAGGTACTGGAAGCCAGACCGTTGCAAATCAGTATGCCCAAGAAGATTTTGACCGCTACGGCAAATCCTACCCTGCCTTCCACCAAGACCTCTATGCAGGCAAGGCCAACCAAGTCAGCATTGAACTGCCTGTAACGGAGGATCTCTTGCTCAACGGACAGGTCACGCTGAAACTCCGTGTAGCTTCTAGTGTAGCCAAAGGCCTCTTATCTGCTCAGCTATTGGACAAGGGAAGTAAAAAACGCCTTGCCCCAATCCCAGCGCCGAAAACGCGGTTGAGCCTAGACAACGGTCGTTACCATGCCCAAGAAAATCTAGTGGAGTTGCCTTATGTGGAGATGCCGCAACGCTTGGTGACAAAGGGCTTTATGAACCTGCAAAACCGCACTGACCTGATGACCATCGAGGAAGTGGTGCCAGACCAATGGATGGACCTGAGCTGGAAACTGCAGCCGACCATTTATCAGCTGAAAAAAGGCGATGTGCTGGAGCTGATTCTCTACACCACCGACTTTGAGTGTACTGTTCGAGATAATTCTCAATGGCAAATCCACCTTGATTTAAGTCAATCACAGTTAATTTTACCGCACTAATATTTGATTTTCAGTTCTAAAAAGAGGCTGGGCGTTTCCGCCCGGCCTCTTTATCAATATTTTATAATGGTTTAGATTTGATCTTTAGATTTTTTGTTTATAGCTGTAGCGACTACTGCCAAGCTAATTCCAGCTAAACCAAGGCCTACTAAGGCTAGGTTATTGCGTTGTTCACCTGTTGCAGGTAGGGTTGCTTTGTTTGCAGAAGGTGCACCTTTGTGACTCAGTGTCGGATTCGATTGTACTGAAGGAGTTATTTTTACTTCTTCTTTTTTCATTTCCAAGCTACCTTTTACAAGGATACGGTTTTGACCCTCAACAACAGTCTCTGATAATAGGTTGGTTGCGACAACTTTACCATCAATTACGACGTCTTGATAAACAGATACTTTTTTACCTGCTTTTCCTTCTTGAAGAAGGTATGATTTGCCAAGCGCTAGGCCTGCATCATATCTGATTTCTTCTTTGATAGGGAGAGCTTCTTCTACCTTGCGTTCTTTTGTTGTGAAGTCTAGCTTTGGTTTTTCCGCTGTTTTTGGTGCGACTTCTGGAACTGCTGTCTTAGGTGCAGAGTCTTCCGCTTTTGGTTCTTCCGCCTTTGGCATTTCCTCCTTCGGCATGTCTTCCGCTTTCGGTTGCTCCATTTCTGGTTGCTTAGCCTCTGGCATCTGTTTGTCAGACTCTACTTTATCAGTTTTCGGTTCTTCCATTTGCGGTTTGTCCATTGGAGTTTCCGGTACTGGGGCTGGAGTTGGAACCTCTTCCTCGACTTTTGGTGCTGGAACATCTGGCATTGGTGCCGGAACTTCGTCCTCGGCTTTCGGTGCTGGTGCTTCTGGCATTTCCGCTTTTGGTTCTTCCATTTGCGGCTCGTCCATTGGAGTTTCCGGTGCTGGTGCCGGAACTTCGTCCTCGGCTTTCGGTGCTGGAGCGTCTGGCATTTCCGCTTTTGGTTCTTCCATTTGCGGTTTGTCCATTGGAGTTTCCGGTACTGGGGCTGGAGTTGGAACCTCTTCCTCAGCTTTTGGTGCTGGAGCCTCTGGCATTTCTGCTTTTGGTTCTTCCATTTTCGGCTCGTCCATTGGAGTTTCCGGTGCTGGAGCTGGAGCCGGAACCTCTTCCTCGGCTTTCGGCGCTGGAGCTGGCTCTGCATCCGGTGTTGGAGCTGGTGTTTCTTCTTTCGGTGCCGGTGCTGGGGTGTCTGGCATTTCTGCTTTTGGTTCTTCCATTTTCGGCTCGTCCATTGGAGTTTCCGGTACTGGGGCTGGAGTTGGAACCTCTTCCTCGGCTTTTGGAGCCGGAGCCTCTGGCATTGGTGCCGGAATCTCTTCCTCTTTTGGTGTTGGGGCTGGCTCTGCGTCCGGAGTTGGAGCTGGTGTTTCTTCTTTCGTTTCTGGATTCTTCTCTTCTGCTTTCGGCTCCTGTGTTTCCTCTTCTACTTTCGGTGCCGGAGTGTCCTCCTCTGCTTTTGGTGCTTCTGGAGTTGGCTCTGCATCCGGTGCTGGAGGAGTTGGCTTATCAGCCTCTGGTTCCATTGGTTTTGGTCCCTCTTCCTCTTTTGGAGTGTCTGGAATTGGAGTTGGGGCTGGAACCTCTTTCTCATCTTTAGGAGCTTCCGTGTCAGTTTTCGGTGTTTCTTCCTTCGATTCTGGAGCATCCGGAGTTGGAGTTTGATCTTCTGTTTTCGGAGCCTGTGTTTCCTCTTCTACTTTCGGGGTTGGAGTGTCTGGAGTTGGCTCGTCTGCGGGACTTGACTGAGGTTGTTTTGATTTTTCCAGTTCAGCAACTCGTTGCTTAATTCTGTACAAGGCCTCACTTGCTTCTATATCAACGTAGCGCCTTAAGAGAGAGCCCTCTTGGCTAGCTATATTCTTGCCTTCATCTTGCTTTAAATGCGCATTATATTCTTCCTCAATTTTATCATCACCAGGGTATTTCTTTCGCAATTCTGCAACCTGACGGATATAGTTTTCTATTTTTATTTGATCTTTAAATTCATTCAAATTCCCTTTAATCTTATGGAAAAACCCGTCATCTGCTTTCATTGTTGAAGCATAGTCCATAGTTTTTTTTCCAATTCTTAAAAAATCTTCCCACAAAGCCTTCTGATAAGAATAATCTGGAGCATCACCATAACTTGGAACCTTATCTAGTTCCCCCAGCTCTTTTTCTAATTCTTTCACAAGCTTCTGAACTTCTTCAACTTTCGCCATTGCTTCAACTTGAGCGGCTGTTGAAGTCTCTGTCGTCGCAAAAGCGGTTGGTGTCGAGAATCCCGCCCCAAGTAAGCAAGTAGCAATTAGCACCGAGCCTACGCCGACTTTAAATTTACGAATACTATATCTGAATTTTTTATTTGCAGTTTCCATTTCTATTATTCCTAATTATATTTTATTATATACTGTTATTATACCATGATATTCGAGTGACTGGATGTGTTTTTTATGTGTTAAAACTCTACCGAATAGCTCTATTTCTTCATCATTGAATAGATGTAACTATTTTTCTAGAGGATGTATAATCACACCCTGCACTACACGGTTGACGGTGCCTGTTGGCGATGGTGTATCCGGCAAATTCTTGCATTTTACCGCTGCCATGATGGATACCGTTTGGGCAAAGAGAATGTAAGGGAAGATTAAGAAGACATCTGGCAAATCTGCTCCGCCCTCTGCCAAGACAAAGTTGGCTGCTTCTGTACCGACTAACTTATCAGCCGACAACGCCACTATCCGCTCTGCTATGCCATCACCATGGACTTCATTGAGCAAGTCCACATCGTACTGGCGTGTGTAGCCATCGTTTGAGGCAAAGAGGAAAATCAAGGTCTTTTCGTTGATGAAGGATTTTGGTCCATGACGGAAACCGAGTGGTGACTCGTACATGGTCGCAATCTTGCCTGCCGTCAATTCCAGAATTTTCAACTGAGCTTCGTGGGCAAGACCATAGAAACCACCTGAACCGAGGTAAATTACTCGCTCAAAATCAAGGTTGATCAAGTCTTGCACGTAGTCTTCACGGTCCAAAACATCTTGACCTAGACGGGCAATGGTCTCAACCCATGCAGCTTTTTCTTCTTGACTGGCTGGTGAGAAGACGAGGAGGGCTGTCAGAGCCATACAGCTGTAAGAACCCGTCATGGCAAAGCCCTTATCGTTTGAACCAGCTGGTTGCAAGAGTAGGAGATTTTCAGCATCTCCTTCAGCCGCTAGTGCCAGCTTACCTTCTGGTGCACAGGTAATGGTCACTTGATACAATTTATCTACCAATTGCTTAGCGACTTCAACTGCTGCCACACTCTCAGGTGAATTACCTGAACGAGCAAAGGACACCAGGATAGTTGGAAGATCAGCTTGTAGATAGTCATGTGGACGACTAACCAACTCCACTGTACCAATGGCAGAAAAACGAATGTGTTTCAAGTCATTGACTTGGTTGAGGTAGTTGGCAATGCTTTGACCAACAAAGTCAGAAGTCCCTGCACCTGTAAAAACAACGTGAACAAAGTCATGTTTTTCCTTGATTGATTTTAGAAAACTCTCGATTTTTTCCAATTGGTCAAGATAGAGTTGATGCGCTTCCTTCCATAAGCCTGGCTGTTGGTAAATTTCGGTCGCCGTAATCATAGCTCCCAACTTTTCAAGTTCTTCTTTTGCTAAACGGAACATAGCTCCTCCTCCGTGATTTCTGGTTATAACCAGTTTTTCTTATATTATAGCGAATTTATCCCTCAAAGTCAATTTAAAATAGGTTAATATGTCAAATTTATATCCGATATTGCCGACTAGAACTTATTTTGAGAAGGTAGAGCCTTTCAAAAAAATTCACAATCACTATTGGACGCAAAAAACGACCAATTTTCCTGATAGCTACCACCTTCTGTACTTTGTAGTCTATTCTGCAAAGTTAGAAGATTGATGTTTTCAGTCATTGATCGTTTCTGAAATTTTCTTCTTTTACGAATAACGAAAGTAAAACAAGTAGCTAATTACAATATAAAAAATATAGTTTGATCAACAACCCGATAGTGGTTGGTAACGCCCTATATTGAAATACCAAGTTTTTACTACGTCTTTTACTAAGTTATTTACTATTTTAGTGCATTGTACCAAACATTGCGAAAAAGTCTGAAATAAAATAGACCCTGTTAAATTATTTACTTTTAATTTTTGTATACATATTGTATAATGTATTTACAAATATAGGAGGTAAATACAATGAATGTTCTGCTACGAAAAACAGGCAACAGCACTGTTATCACTATCCCAAACGCTATTAAAGAGGCTCTTGGCGCAGAAATTGGTGAAGAAATCGAATTCGTCACTTCTGGAAGTAATGTTATCATTCGTAAAGCTGAGCCAAAATTTGATTTTGATAGAGAGCTTGAAAGAGCCATGAATCAATACGATGAATTATTGAAAGAGTTAGTAGATAAATGAAATACCTATCCGCTGAAGACATTATCAAAATCAATGTTATGGTTATCGGAAAGTATTCTCCTAAAGAACCAGTAGGAATCGCTGACCTAAATAGCCTTCAAATGATTATCGAACAACCAAAGCAAGAAATTTTTGGAAAAGTACTTTATCCGGATATCTATAGCAAAGCTGCGATTATCTGGATAAATCTAATCAAGAAACGCCCATTCTATAATGCCAACAAAAGGACTGCTGTGCTTGCTTTACACATGTTTCTAGCAATGAATGGTTTTCAGTCAAATCTCTCATTAAGCGATGGACTGGAAAAGACAATCGAGATTGCTACGTTTCAAGGTGATTTTGAGGAGTTAAAGGATAATATTATCCAGTTCTTGAAAGAAGAAAATCGAGTGTATAAAAAATAGAAAAGTGGCTATTGACCAAGAATAAACGGATTGGGCGAGTCCCAATCAAGACTATCGAAGATATCCTAGGTTTTGAGTTATCTCCAAAACATGATATAATTACTAACGTACGAGAAGATACTGCTCTTGAAAAAAGAGTTTCAAATGGCAGTAACTAGACAAAATAATGAGAAATGGAAGGTAGATATTAGTGATGGATGATTTCAGACATTCTCATGCTGCGTTCCCAGTTTCCCAAAGTTTACGTAATGGAGAATGTAAAGACTATATTTTCTTTACTTTGATGAAACGATTAGGTCATTCCTCAATCAACACTACAATAAATGTATACTCGCATTTATTTCCAACCCAACGCTTCTGCCTTTGAAAATTTTTAACAATAAGGCAAAATAAGGCAAGGAAAATTTACAAACAGGGTCTAACCCCTTGATAGGAAAGGAATTTTAAAAATATTATGATGAATATGCAAAACATGATGCGCCAAGCTCAAAAACTGCAAAAACAAATGGAGAAGAGCCAGGCTGAGTTGGCTGCTGCTCAATTTACTGGTAGCTCTGTGCAGGACTTGGTTACTGCTACTTTTACTGGCGACAAGAAATTGGTTTCTATTGACTTCAAGGCTGACGTTGTGGATGCAGACGACCTTGAAACCTTGCAAGAAATGACAATCCAAGCCGTCAACGCTGCACTTACAAAAGTCGACGAGGCGACTCAGAAAAAACTAGGTGCCTTTGCAGGTAAATTACCTTTTTAAAAAGAAAACGCGATTGGATACTGAACTGCTCCCTGTCAAGTGGACAATGAAATAATAAAAGATTAGGCGACGGCCTTGTTCCTCATTTCAAGAGGGGCAAGGCCGTTGTTGCGTTCTTGAAATCGTTGATGATTATAAAAATAGATGTAGGCATCAATATCTGAAACTAGCTCCTCAAAGGTCTTATACTTCTTCAAATCATAGCACTCCGTCTTAAAGTGCCCAAAGAGACTCTCAATTGGTGCATTGTCAATACACTTACCAACACGAGACATAGAGCGTGTCATCTGATACTGAGTCGTCAGACGGTAATAATCTTTCTAAGTATATTGTGATCCTCGATCGCTATGAATTAATGGTGTCGCATCAGGATTAGCTGTTCGGGCTTTACGAAGCGTTTCTAATACCAACTCATTATCATTAAACTGACCAACCACATAAGCGACAATAGAGCCGTCATAAAGGTCCTTAATCGCACTCAAATAGGCTTTACAGCCGATACCGTACTTCAAGAAAGTCACATCTGTACACCATTTCTGATTGGGGGCAGTAGCTGTAAAATCACGATTGAGAATATTGTCTTCTACATTGACAAAGCTAGTCTTGGTGCAATATCCCTTGGATCTTCTGATAATGGAGCGAA
>NZ_JAIJZQ010000025.1:0-31397 GCF_019754195.1 Streptococcus sp. 2018037 | reverse complement strand
AGCAAGCTCTAGTTATTATGGACAGAGGGTATGAATCCTACAATGTCATGGCACACTGTCAAGAAAGAAATTGGTCCTATATTATCCGTATTCGTGACGGGAATCATTCTATGAAGTCAGGATTTAATCTCCCTGACACCTCTTGTTTTGATGAAAAATTTGACCTAAACATCTGCCGGAAACAGACCAATGAGATGAAAGAACTGTATCGAGACTTCCCTAATCAGTATCATTTTTTACCTCATAATGCTTCCTTTAACTTTTTACCAAACTCTAGCCGAAAATGTGAGCCAATCAGTTTTTATGACCTTCATTTCCGAATGGTGCGTCTCGAAATCAAGCCGGGAGTCTTTGAAACTTTGGTGACAAACACCGATTATTCTCCAGAAAAATTAAAAGATCTCTATGCTTACAGATGGGGCATAGAGACCAGTTTTCGTGACCTAAAATACAGCATCGGTCTGACTCATTTTCACGCGAAAAAGAAGGAAGGGATTCTCCAAGAAATCTACGCTCGCTTTATCAACTTTAATATTTGTAAATGGCTAACCTCACACGTTGCTATTAAAACATCAAAGTTAAAACAGGCTTATAAAATTTGTTTTTCAGACGCTGTTTATGCCTGTCGAAAATTTCTTAGAGCTGAACTCACTTCCTCTCAATTAGAAACCTACATTGCCAAACATTTATCCATCATCCGACCCAATCGAACGTTCCAAAGAAAGATAAAAAGCAAGGCACCTGTAAGCTTCACTTATAGAATATCATAATAGTTAAAAATTTGGGTTAAAAACCTTCCTTTTTGTGCGCCCTAAATACAAAAACTATTCCCGTTTTGTCATGAACTGCTCAGACGGGAATAGTTTCTTTAGCTGCTTAAATGCTTAACTTAATGACATTGACCCTTGAGGTGGGCTTTTTTTTTGCATATTAGTATGTATTTCTATAGGAATGCTATTGGCTCAGCCGAGGAAGTTTTTGTATTTCTCAAAGTTAGAAATAGCAGTTGATATTATGTTTGATGAAGATTGCTTGATAGTCTTTTAAATCTTCTGGATGGAGAGCCTTGACATCGGTCATAGCATAGGTTCGATTGAGAAGCTTATACTTATTTTCTCCAAATTGATGGAAGGGGAGTAGTTGGACTTTGTCAATCTTGAGTTGATTAAAGAGACAGGCGAATTGTTCAGCATCTTCAAGGGAATTATTAAAGTCAGGGATAACAGGGATACGTAGGACGATTTCTTTTCCGATGGAAAAGGCGTATTGGATATTTTGTATGATAAGGTTATTGTTGACGCCGGTGACTTTTCGATGAGAAATTGTATTGTAATGTTTTAAATCAGTATAGATAAAGTCAACGTATTGGATAAGGTCAACAAATTTGCGGTGTTCCACGAAAGCGGTGGTTTCAATAGCGGTATGAAGGCCGTGTTTTTTTGCCTCCATAAGAATAGCTTTCGCAAACTCATATTGGGCAAAAATTTCTCCACCAGACAGCGTGAGCCCGCCACCAGATTCTTCATAAAAATCAATGTCTTTCATGACTTCGGATATGATGTCATCAACAGATTTTTCTTCTCCCATGATGGTCATTTTTTTACTAATAGCATCAAGCATGGGTTCAGGTTTTCGTTTTTGAGATTCTGGATTTGCACACCAAGGACAACGTAGGGGGCAGCCTTTCAAGAAAACTGTCGTACGTATACCTGGACCGTCATGGAGTGAAAAATGTTGAATGTTAAAAATAATGCCTTTTCGTGTATTCATACTCTTTCTCCTTTTCGATTAATTTGATTTTATCACACAAAAGAAAGTTTTACAATTACGAACGTAAGTTTAAAAGTTGCAAATAGTTGAAAAAGAGTCAAAATTTGATAGAATAATGATGAGGTGATGAAATGGAACGATTAGATAAAATTATACAACTGGTATCACAACATGAAAAAATAGATGTCAATAGTTTGGCGGAACAACTGGACGTTTCTAAGGTAACCATCCGTAAAGATTTGGATAAGTTAGAATCAAAAGGTTTATTACGTAGAGAACACGGCTATGCTGTTCTAAATAGTGGCGATGACCTCAATATTCGGATGTCCTTTCGCTATGACGTAAAAAAACGAATTGCAAAAGAAGCAGCAAATCTTATTGCTGACAATGAAACGATTATGATAGAGTCTGGGTCAACTTGTGCTCTCTTGGCAGAAGAAATTTGCAAAACCAAGAGAAATGTGACCATCATAACAAATTCTTATTTTATAGCCAATTATGTGCGACAATATGATAGCTGTCAGATTATTTTATTGGGTGGTGAGTTTCAAAAAGATTCCCAAGTAACAGTTGGGCCGCTCTTACATAAAATGATTCAGTTTTTCCATGTTGATAAGGCTTTTGTAGGAACTGACGGCTATGATAGTGAGCATGGTTTTACAGGTAAAAACTTAATGCGAAGCGAAGTAGTACAATACATGTCTGACGTTGCTGAAAACATGATTGTGCTAACAGATTCTAGTAAATTTACAAAACGAGGGACAGTACGCAGATTTGGTTTAAGTCAAGTTGCTCAGGTCATTACAGATACGTCGATTTCTGAAGATCTTGTCAAAGAATTAGAAAATGCTAGAGTCACAGTAAGGCTAGTTTAGGTTGGGGGCAGTATGAAGCAAGAAAAAAGAAGGCAGTTGGCAAAAATAGCCTATCTTTATTACGAAGAGGGGAAAAGCCAAGCTGAGATTGCTGCTGAGACAGGAATTTATAGAACGACAGTCAGTAGAATGTTGACCAAGGCTAAGTCAGAAGGCATTGTAAAAATAGAAATTCAAGATTTTGATAGGCGCCTATACCGACTTGAAAAATATGTTCAAGAAAAATATGGATTAAAAGGTTTAGAACTGGTTGAAAACAGCACCGATGAGGACCAGCTTGATTTAGAAAATCGTCTGGCACAGGCTGCAGCCGATATGCTTACCAATCTAATTGATGATGGAAAGAAAGTTGGTTTTTCATGGGGGAGAAGCCTCAGTCTTATTGTAGATAAGATAGGGAATCATCGTATGAAAGGTGTCAAATTTGTTCCAATAGCTGGCGGTCCAAGTCATATCCACGCACGTTATCATGTGAATACTCTGATTTACGATATGGCCAATAAATTTCGTGGAGAATGTAGTTTTATCAATGCGACGATTATCCAGGAGAATCAAGAACTCGCTCAAGGTATTCTTTCTTCTAAATATTTCGAGGAGCTACGTGCTGACTGGAAGGACTTAGATGTAGCAGCAATCGGTATTGGCGGCCGAGTCGATGAAAAAAATCGTCAGTGGTTAGATATGTTGACGACAGATGATTTTCAAGCCTCGTCAGATGAAGGTGCAGTCGGTGAAACCTGCTGTCGTGGTCTGAATCAATACGGTCAAGCTGTCGTTGAGGATTTACAAAAGAGGACCATTGCCATCTCTTTAGATGATTTAAAAGAAGTTCCAGATACCATAGCTCTTGCATATGGGGAGGAAAAGGCCCAAGCCATTTTAGCTGTATTGCGAGCTGGCTACATTCATCATCTGGTAACAGATGAACGAACCATCGTAAAAGTTTTAGAACTGGATAATGATGAGCACGTCCATACAAATTAGCAAGAGAATACTTCAATCGCTTAAAGGTGGTTGAAGTATTTTTTATCCCAAAATATGCACAAAAGTGCAGAAATAAATTAAAACGGAAAATGTTCTATAAATATATTTACGCTATAAAGAGAAAATGATATGATTTACTTACGAAAGAAATATAATAACTTACAAATAAAACAAATTGGAGGGAAAAGAAATGGAAATGATTATTGCAGATCAATTGATCATGGGATTGATTATTTATGCTGGAGATGCGAAAAGTCACGCCTACCAAGCTTTGTCGCTTGTCAAAGCAGGTGAAGAAGAGCGAGCAGAAGAGGAATTAGAATTGGCAGATGCAGCATTATTAGAAGCTCACAATATGCAGACAAAATTCTTAGCACAGGAAGCTGGGGGAGCAAAATCTGATATTACAGCACTATTTGTCCATTCGCAAGACCATTTGATGACATCTATTACAGAAATCAATTTGATTAAAGAAATCATTGATTTGCGGAAAGAACTAAAAAAAGTTGGCTAAAACAAAAAAATTATATTTAGGAGGAAACCGAAATGGTTAAAATCGCTCTATTTTGTGCCGCTGGTTTTTCTACAGGCATGTTGGTAAACAACATGAAGATTGCAGCAGCAGACGCAGGTGTCGAAGTAGAAATCGACGCGCATTCTCAAGGGAAAATTGCAGATTACCTTGACGAAATCGATGTAGCTTTACTGGGACCACAAGTAGCATATACGCTTGATAAGTCTAAAGCGCTCTGTGATGAAAAGCAAGTCCCTATTGCTGTGATTCCAATGGCAGACTACGGGATGTTGGACGGGAAAAAAGTTCTTCAATTGGCACTCAGCATGGTTTCATAAAGGAGTATGGTCATGTCCAAAATTGATACACAAAAAATTATTGTCCCAATCATGAAATTTGTGAATATGAAAGGGATCATCGCTCTAAAAGATGGTATGTTGGCTATCTTGCCTTTAACAGTAGTTGGTAGTATTTTCTTAATTTTGGGGCAATTGCCCTTTGAAGGCTTAAATGCTGCAATAGCTTCTATATTTGGAGCGGAATGGACTGAACCGTTTATGCAAGTCTATAGCGGAACCTTTGCAATTATGGGCTTGATTTCTTGTTTTGCGATCGGCTATTCTTACGCCAAAAATAGTGGAGTTGAGCCTCTCCCTGCGGGTGTACTGTCCTTGTCTTCATTCTTTATCCTCTTGAAATCATCTTATATTCCAGTTGATGGAGAACCAATCGGTGATGCCATCGCAAAAGTATGGTTTGGTGGTCAAGGAATTATCGGTGCGATTATTATTGGTTTGGTAGTGGGCGCTATCTATACGACTTTTATTCAGCGTCATATTGTTATCAAGATGCCTGAACAAGTACCGCAAGCTATTGCCAAGCAGTTTGAAGCTATGATTCCAGCTTTTGTCATATTTTTGCTATCTATGATTGTCTATATTGTTTCCAAGATGGCGACAAACGGTGGTACATTCATTGAAATGATTTACGATGTGATTCAAGTGCCACTACAAGGTTTGACAGGTTCATTACCAGGTGCGATTGGAATTGCTTTCTTCATTTCCTTCCTCTGGTGGTTTGGTGTACATGGTCAGTCAGTTGTCAATGGTGTCGTTACTGCTTTACTATTGTCAAACCTCGATGCCAATAAGGCCCTTTTAGCAGCAGATAAATTGTCTCTGGAAAATGGCGCCCACATCGTGACCCAACAATTCTTGGATAGTTTCTTGATCATGTCAGGTTCAGGTATTACCTTTGGTATTGTTTTTGCAATGCTATTTGCCGCAAAATCAAAACAATATAAGGCTCTTGGTAAGGTAGCGGCCTTTCCTGCACTCTTTAACGTTAATGAACCAGTCGTCTTTGGTTTCCCAATTGTGATGAACCCTGTTATGTTCTTACCATTTGTCCTGGTACCAATCTTAGCGGCTTTCATTGTCTACGGTGCAATCTCAATAGGCTTTATGCAACCATTTTCAGGTGTGACCCTACCATGGTCTACCCCAGCAATCATTTCTGGTTTTATGGTGGGTGGTTGGCAAGGTGCAGTTGTTCAAATTATTATTTTAGCTGTCTCAACTATTGTTTATTTCCCATTCTTCAAAATCCAAGATAAGATTGCCTATGAAAGTGAAATGAAAGAAACAGTTTAGTCAATGATGTCAGACAAAATAGTTGCACAAATGTGCAGCTGGCTTCGGAAATCTTAGCTCTCACTAGCATCAATTGACAATAACCCCTATTACAGGATATACTTAATTTACAAACGAAACAAAATTAAGTTTCGAAAGAAAGGGTAAAACTATGAAAACAGTGACTGAAGTAGCTGGCACTAGCATTAAAACTGAGTATTTTGGAAGTCTGACAGATCGGATGAACAAATACAGAGAAGATGTCCTTGATAAGAAGCCCTATATTGACGCGGAACGGGCTGTTTTAGCAACAAAAGCCTATCAAGAACATAGAGAAAAGCCCAATGTATTAAAAAGGGCCTATATGCTCAAGGAAATATTGGAGAACATGACGCTTTATATTGAAGAAGAAAGTCTGATTGCAGGTAACCAAGCTTCTTCAAATAAAGATGCTCCCATCTTCCCAGAATATACCTTAGAGTTTGTATTGAATGAATTGGACTTATTCGAAAAACGGGACGGGGATGTCTTCTATATTACCGAGGAAACCAAGGAGCAGTTGCGCAGCATCGCTCCATTCTGGGAAAAGAATAATCTTCGTTCACGTGCAGGTGTCTTGCTTCCAGAAGAAGTTCAAGTTTATATGGAAACTGGCTTCTTTGGTATGGAAGGTAAGATGAACTCTGGCGATGCCCACTTGGCTGTCAATTACCAAAAGGTATTGGAACAAGGTTTGCGTGGTTTTGAGGAGCGAGTTCGTGAAGCAAAGGCTAATCTCGATTTGACGGATCCTGCAAGTATTGATAAATATCATTTCTATGACTCAATCTTTATCATCATTGATGCGGTGAAAGCATACGCAGATCGTTTTGTCGCCTTGGCTACTGAATTGGCAGAGAAAGCTCCAACCGCTCAACGCCGTCAAGAACTACTGGAGATTGCACGGATTTGTGCGAAGGTGCCGTATGAACCTGCTGAAACATTTGCAGAGGCAGTGCAATCTGTCTGGTTTATCCAGTGTATCTTACAAATCGAGTCAAATGGACATTCTCTATCCTATGGACGTTTCGACCAATACATGTATCCGTATGCGAAAGCTGATTTAGAAGCAGGACGTGAAACGGAAGACAGCATCGTCGAACGCTTGACTAACTTGTGGATTAAGACTATTACTATCAACAAGGTTCGTAGTCAATCACATACCTTCTCATCTGCTGGTAGTCCACTATACCAAAATGTAACCATTGGTGGACAAACACGTGATAAGAAGGATGCTGTCAATCCACTTTCTTACTTAGTATTGAAATCTGTTGCCCAAACACATCTGCCACAGCCAAACTTGACCGTTCGCTATCATGCAGGCCTAGATGCTCGCTTCATGAATGAATGTATTGAAGTCATGAAACTTGGTTTTGGTATGCCTGCCTTCAACAACGATGAAATTATCATTCCATCCTTTATAGAGAAAGGTGTCTTGGAAGAGGATGCCTATGACTACAGTGCGATTGGCTGTGTAGAAACGGCTGTTCCTGGTAAATGGGGCTACCGTTGTACAGGTATGAGCTATATGAATTTCCCGAAAGTTTTATTGATTACCATGAATGATGGTATCGATCCTGCATCAGGCAAACGGTTTGCACCAGCCTTTGGTCACTTCAAAGATATGAAATCCTTTGAAGAGCTTGAAACGGCATGGGAAAAGACACTTCGTCATCTAACACGGATGAGTGTTATCGTTGAAAATGCAATTGACATTGCTTTAGAAAGAGAAGTACCAGACATTCTCTGCTCAGCTCTGACAGATGACTGTATCGGTCGTGGCAAGCAGCTGAAAGAAGGCGGAGCAATTTACGATTACATTTCTGGTCTGCAGGTTGGGATTGCCAATTTATCTGATTCTCTAGCAGCAATCAAAAAATTAGTCTTTGAAGAAGGACGATTGACTCCAGAAGAATTGTGGCATGCTTTGGAAACAGACTATGCTGGAGAGCGTGGTAAAGAAATCCAGGAAATGTTGATTGAAGATGCACCAAAATATGGTAACGATGATGATTATGCAGACCAATTGGTAACAGCAGCGTATGATATTTATATCGATGAGATTGCCAAATATCCAAATACTCGCTTTGGTCGTGGTCCGATTGGTGGTATCCGTTATTCAGGTACATCATCCATTTCAGCAAACGTTGGACAGGGGCGTGGTACCTTGGCAACTCCAGATGGTCGAAATGCAGGTACACCGTTGGCAGAAGGTTGTTCTCCATCACATAATATGGATAAAAATGGACCGACATCCGTTTTGAAATCAGTTGCCAAATTACCAACGCATGAAATTGTTGGAGGCGTTCTGCTCAATCAGAAGGTCAATCCACAAACACTTGCCAAAGAAGAAGACAAACAAAAATTAATTGCCCTCTTGCGGACATTCTTTAACCGCTTGCATGGCTATCATATTCAGTACAATGTTGTCTCTCGAGAAACCTTGATTGATGCACAACTACATCCTGAAAAACACCGTGATTTGATTGTCCGTGTAGCAGGTTATTCAGCATTCTTCAATGTATTGTCGAGAGCAACACAAGACGACATCATTGGTCGTACAGAACATACATTGTAAAAGAGGTTATTATTATGGAATTCATGCTGGACACCTTAAATATAGAGGAAATACGAAAATGGGCTGAGATTTTACCCCTTGCGGGGGTGACCTCAAACCCAACGATTGCGAAGAAAGAAGGTGACATTGACTTTTTTGAACGTTTGCACCTTATCCGTGACATCATCGGTCCAAATGCTTCACTACATGTGCAAGTTGTGGCAAAGGATTATGAAGGGATTTTGGCAGACGCTAAAAAAATTCGTGAATTGGCACCGGAAAATGTCTATATTAAGGTTCCGGTAACGCCTGCTGGTTTGGCTGCTATGAAAACATTGAAAGCGCAAGGCTATCAGATTACAGCAACAGCGATTTATACCGTTTTTCAGGGCTTGTTAGCTATTGAAGCGGGTGCAGATTACTTGGCACCGTACTACAATCGCATGGCCAATCTGAATATTGATTCGAATGCGGTCATCGCTCAGTTATCAGAAGCGATTGACAGGGAGTGTTCGGAAAGTAAAATTTTAGCGGCGTCATTCAAAAATGTGGATCAAGTGAACCAAGCGTTTGCAAATGGGGCGCAGGCTATTACGGCAGGTGCAGATGTATTTGAAGCAGCTTTTTCTATGCCATCCATTGAAAAGGCGGTAAATGATTTTGCAGATGATTGGTCTGCCATTCATGGAAGATATACTATCTAAACAGTTCTATATTAAAAAATAAGGGGGCACTATGAAACAATTCTCAGGTCTTTCACGCACTATCCAAGGAAATCATCTTTTAGATACTTGTGCGATTGACATTTTGAAAATAGGTCATCGCCCCCTTGTTTTATGTGCAAAACAGGAGTATAATACGACTATAGAAAACTTTGTGAAAGTCTTAACTTGTCACGGACTCATTGTTAAAATAACCTATCTGGAGGAGTGGGACCAGAACTTGGTGGAAGAATGTGGGGAAGTTGGTTTCCGACATTGTGCAGACCATATTATTGGCATTGGTAATAGTTCTGTGGTAGCTTGTACAAAGGCTGTTGCGGATTTACTAGACTTGCCAGCCGTTCTTATACCGACTTCACCGTTTACCCCTCAACCTCGGCTATCGGTGGAAAATAAGAAAAGAGAGCGACCATTGTTTAATGAATCCATCCAGCTAATTATAGCGGATAGGGACCAATTATTGACACAACCTACCTTGGAGTTGATGAATGGAGTGGTCAATACTCTTCTTTATCTAGCAGCTATAAAAGAAGTAAAAAGAAATCATCTGGTCAGTTTGGTAGATGATATTCTTATCAGAGGTTTTGAAAGCGTTTTATTTAACAGTGGCCTTCAAGCTATAGAGGATTTTGAAGCCCGGATATTATCAAAAGAAGTACAAGATGTCTTAGAAGTTCTTTCTACTTGTGTGACATTAGACCTACCTAGTGATGCTTGGGACGTGATTCAACAAATAGAATCAAAGTTCAGCGAAAGAAGAGAGGACTTAGTGGATGAGCCATTGAAACGAAATCTTGTCCTCTATTTGCTTTTGATCTATTTGACTCAGGAATCAGAAGAATTTCAAGCCAGGCTGAAGTGGTGTCAACAGTTGCTTTTGTCTGCCAACTCTAGCAATCTATCGTCGCTGGAGGCAGTTTTCAAGGAAATTGCACTAGAGATGGGAGAAGATTGCTCGACACGTTGCTAGTAGGCATCGCTGTACAATGGCAATATTTAAAATGCGGGCTCATACCTCTTGCTTTCGGCAATGCTAACTGTCGTTTATTACTCAATATAACACTATCTATTATTTCAAGGAGGAATTCTTATGAAAGTATTTGCAAGTCCATCTCGCTATATTCAAGGTAAACATGTCCTTTTCCAAGGTGCAGAAGCTATCGGAAAATTGGGAACAAAGCCTTTGATTCTTTGTGATGATTTAGTATATGGTATTGTCGGTGAGAAGTTTTTGTCCTATCTCGTTGAAGAAGGGATGCAAGTCCATCGTGTTGCCTTTAATGGAGAAGCATCTGACACGGAAATCCAGCGTGTCGTAGAAATCGGAAAAGAACAGGCTAGTGATGTCGTAATCGGCCTAGGTGGTGGCAAGACGATTGACTCAGCCAAGGCGATTGCTGATTTACTAGGAGTGCCAGTCGTCATTGCTCCAACTATTGCTTCAACAGATGCTCCGACATCTGCTTTATCTGTCATTTATTCTGAAGAAGGGGCGTTTGAACGCTATATTTTCTATAAGAAAAATCCAGATCTTGTCTTGGTAGATACAGCGATTATTTGTCAAGCACCGCCACGTCTTTTGGCTTCTGGTATTGCGGATGGCTTGGCGACGTGGGTAGAAGCACGTGCTATTTTACAAAGCAATGGAACAACAATGGCAGGAGGAGGTCAGACACTTGCTGGTATCGCTATTGCACAAGCCTGTGAACAAACACTCTTTGAATACGGACTTCAAGCCATGGCCAGCTGTGAAGCCAAGGTTGTGACATCTGCTTTAGAAAATATTGTTGAAGCAAATACCTTGCTAAGTGGTTTAGGCTTTGAAAGTGCAGGTTTGGCTGCGGCGCATGCGATACACAATGGATTTACCGCCTTGGAGGGAGACATTCACCATTTGACACATGGTGAAAAAGTGGCTTATGGGACCTTGACCCAGCTCTTCTTGGAAAACCGTCCGAAAGAAGAATTGGAAAAATACATCCGTTTCTATCAAGCCTTGAATCTTCCAACAACTTTGGAGGAGTTACATTTGGCTGATGCTAGTTATGAAGATCTATTGAAAGTCGGCCAACAAGCGACGATTGAAGGAGAAACAATTCACGGTATGCCATTTGCTATTTCAGCAGAAGATGTAGCAGAAGCTCTGATGGCTGTTGACTACTATGTTCGCTCATTAGATAAATAAGAATAGCATTAACAGTTGAGTATGTCCATCTAAACTTGTGAATAGAGGTTCGAAGTAATTGCCTTGGGAAATTCTTTCTCAGGGCTTTTCATTTGAAAAAATTATGATATAATTGTTAAATATAAAATATTTAGAAAATTTTGAAGAATTGACTTAAAGGAGATTTCTATGGCCTATGTAGTAGCTGTTGTTGGTGCCACTGGTGCAGTCGGTGCCCAAATGATTAAAATGTTGGAAGAGTCAACACTTCCAATCAAGAAAGTGCGTTTCCTTGCTTCTGCCCGTTCAGCAGGCAAGACCTTGCAGTTCAAGGGACAGGATATTGTCATTGAAGAAACAACAGAAACAGCCTTTGAAGGAGTGGATATTGCCCTCTTCTCAGCTGGTGGCTCTACATCTGCCAAGTATGCTCCTTACGCTGTAAAAGCAGGAGCTGTAGTAGTTGACAATACCTCTTACTTCCGTCAAAATCCAGATGTTCCGTTGGTTGTTCCTGAGGTAAATGCTCACGCACTGGATGCCCACAATGGTATCATTGCATGTCCAAACTGCTCAACCATTCAAATGATGGTTGCCTTGGAGCCTGTTCGTCAGAAATGGGGCTTGGAGCGGATCATCGTATCTACTTATCAGGCAGTTTCTGGAGCTGGTATGGGAGCTATCTTGGAAACGCAAGCTCAATTGCGTGCAGTCTTGAATGATGGTGTTGAGCCAAAAGCTGTAGAAGCAAACATTCTTCCTTCTGGAGGCGATAAGAAGCACTACCCAATTGGTTTCAATGCGATTCCGCAAATCGACCTCTTCACTGAAAATGACTACACTTATGAAGAGATGAAGATGACAAAAGAGACTAAGAAAATCATGGAAGATGACAGTATTGCTGTTTCTGCAACCTGCGTCCGTATTCCAGTCTTGTCAGCTCACTCTGAGTCTGTTTACATTGAAACTAAAGAAATTGCTCCGATTGATGAGGTAAAAGCAGCCATTGCAGCCTTCCCAGGTGCTGTTTTGGAAGATGATGTGGCAAACCAAGTATATCCGCAAGCCATTAATGCTGTTGGTAGCCGTGATACCTTTGTTGGTCGTATCCGTAAAGATTTGGATAAGGAAAACGGTATTCACATGTGGGTTGTTTCTGACAACTTGCTCAAAGGTGCTGCATGGAACTCTGTTCAAATCGCTGAAACCCTTCATGAGCGTGGTCTAGTTCGTCCAACGGCAGACTTGAAATTTGAATTGAAATAATTTCATTAATCCAAAGTACACAAAAGGCTGCACTCAGCCTTTTTTAGCAACAATCAGTAAGAGAGGAAGCCTATGTCTATTCAAGATTTACGTGATGTAAAAATTATTACAGCAATGATTACCCCTTTCAAAGAAGATGGCTCGATTAATTTTGAAGTTTTACCCGAATTGATTGAGCATCTGTTGTCCCATCACACAGAAGGGATTTTATTAGCAGGAACAACTGCCGAAAGTCCAACCCTGACACATGAGGAAGAACTGGAACTATTTGGTGCTGTGCAAAAGATTGTCAACGGTCGTGTTCCCTTGATTGCAGGTATTGGTACAAACGATACGCGCGACTCGATTGAGTTTGCTAAGGAAGTCGCAGCATTCGGCGGCTTTGCGGCAGGTCTTGCCATTGTGCCTTACTACAACAAACCCTCTCAAGAGGGAATGTATCAGCACTTCAAGGCTATTGCGGATGCCTCTGATTTGCCAATCATTATCTACAATATCCCAGGTCGTGTCGTGGTTGAAATGACACCAGAAACAATGTTACGTTTGGCTGAGCATCCAAACATCATCGGTGTTAAAGAGTGTACAAGCCTTGCCAACATGGCTTACCTTATTGAGCATAGACCTGACGACTTCTTGATTTATACAGGTGAGGATGGCGATGCTTTCCATGCAATGAACTTGGGAGCAGATGGTGTGATTTCTGTTGCATCTCACACGAATGGTGATGAGATGTATGAAATGTTTACAGCCATCGAACAACAAGATATTCGAACAGCAGCAGCTATTCAACGCAGGTTCATTCCGAAAGTCAATGCCCTCTTCTCCTACCCAAGTCCTGCACCAGTTAAGGCAGTTCTCAACTATCTTGGATTTGAAGTTGGTCCACTCCGCTTGCCGTTGGTTCCATGCCCAGAAGAAGATGCCAAACGCATTATCAAAGTAGTCGTTGACGGCGACTACGAAGCAACTAAAGCGACCGTAACAGGAGTCGTACGACCAGATTATTAAAACAGTCAGGGAACTGTTTCAGCAGGTCACCAAGAAATACGAAAGTGACCACAGAAGAACTGAGCTTGAAAATAAAAAAGCGAAGTATTTTTACGTGAGTTAGAGCATAAAGAGTGAGGAATTTGGAAAACGATTAACCAAGTGGAGCTTCTTGTCATCTTCGTCGTTTTATTTAAGTTTACACAAGCACATCAGTTATCTGGTGTGCTTTTCCAGTTGCGAGCCTTTTCAATTTTTTGGCATTCTTGATATAATAACTAAAAACGATAAAAGGATTAAGCATGAATATTGTTATTATAGGCGCCTCCTTTGCTGGTTTAAGCGCAGCTTTGGAATGTCGAAAATTGTATCAAAATGCTCAGATAACACTAATTGATAGAGAAAAAGATGTGGCTTACTTTCCAAATACCTTGAATTGGAAAGTGGCAGGAAAAATTTCTGGTTGGGAAGATGCGAAGATTTCTTTGTTCAGTGAGGTGCAGCATGCAGCTATTTCTTGTCTTTTTGAAACAGAATGTCTCGCAGTTTATCCTGAAATGCGAAAGGTAAAGATACGGCATCATCAAGATATAGGTGATATTATTTATGACCGACTAATATTGGCTATGGGAGCTAGTCAGACATGGGAATGGGGAACGGAAGAACTTCAGGACTATCTAATTCGTTCAAAAACGCTATCTCAAGCACAAGCTAGTCTAGAGAAATTGACAGATGCAAAAACAGTTGCAGTGATCGGGGCAGGACAGATTGGTTTGGAAAGCTTGGATGCACTTAGCCAGTTGGATTTGAATTTGCATGTGTTTGAGGCGCAAGATTCACTCCTTGCAAAGTACGTTGATGAGGATATGATTGCACCGATTCGTCGAGAGATAGAAAAACGAGGAATCCAACTTCATTTATCCGAAACAGTCAATCAGATAACGATTGATACTCAGGAAGAACAGCTGGTTTGTCATACAGTCACAGGTAACTATCAAGCTGATTTAGTCTTACCATCCACCAATTTGACGCCCAATATTCAGCTAGTGAAAGATAGGCTAAAAATGACTGCAGAAGGGACTGTATGGGTGGATGAGTTTCTTGAAACAAGCCAAGAGAATATTTTTGCTGTAGGTGATTTGGTTAGTCTCCCAGTAGATTATTTTGGACAGGCATATCTTCCGATGATTCATCATGCGATTATGACAGGGAGGATGGCTGCTCGAAATTTGCAAAAGAGGATTGCTCCTATTAAGAGAGCCCAGCGGATTGTTTCTAGTCATGTATTTGGTTATTATATAACTAGCCTTGGCTTGACCGAGAGCGAGGCGAGCTTGTGGTTGGAGAGTAAATCAATTCGGATTAGAAGACCATATAGCCAGTGGGAACCAACTTTAGTAGATTTCAAGCTGATTGTCGAAGAAACGAGTGGACGCATCATAGGGGGACAACTCGTTTCTACTGCAGATTATATTGAGCAGATGGATGTACTGTCTCTTGCGATTGCAAAGGATTTGACCGTCTTTGACTTGGTAGAACATTCTTGGCTCTGTCTTCCTGGAAATACTCCTCTGGTCCCCTTCATCGTAGAGGCCGCTCAAGAGTATATTCGGCAATTTTATCAGGTTGATGGGGAGGGTGTCTATGCGGATTGATTCCTTATTGGAAAAGCGTGAGCGCGCCATTTATCAGCTTCTCCTCTACTTAGAAGATAGGAAAGAGGCACCATCACTAAAGGATATTTGTTACTATTTAGAATTGTCAAAATCAACTCTTCTTCGCTATATTGTATCTTTCAATGAAGAAGCAGAAGCAGCCGACTTGGGACTTTCTTTTCAACTCGAAGATGAAAAGGTCTTTTTGAAGAAAAAGGCCAGTTTGAGTCTTCATCGTATCCTAGCCTATCTCTGTCAAACCAGTACCAAATATCAAATTATTGTTTATTTATCTGATAAGGAAGAGGTCTCTATTCAACAGCTGGCTCAAGAATTGCTGATAAGCGAAGCGACTCTGAATCGCCATCTTGCCTCTTTGAACCAGATATTGGCAGAATTTGGTATTGGAATCAAAAGCGGTCGTCTAAAAGGTAGTGAGCTTCAAATACGGTACTTTTTACATCAAATGTTGAGTTTGACTACTAGGAGAGCGGAATTACAAGAAGAGTTTGTGCTTAGGAAAATAGAGGCCTTATTGCCGGTTTTCGAACGCTTCTATCAATCGCCGCTCAATCCCAAGCAAGCCCATCGTCTTTTATTGTGGTTAATGATTTCACAGCAACGATCTCGATTGCGACAGCTAGATTTTAAGCCCCTTTACAAATTGATGGAACCCTATCAAGAACATAAGTTTTACCGACGTTTGAGAAAGATGTATTTTACACTAAGTCAGCAACAATCCACCTCTTTCCAAGAAGGGGAGATTATGGCGTTGTTTGCTTTCCTGTTTAGCCATTTCATTTTAGCGCCGCATCAATTAGAGCAGGTTCTTGGTTTCGGTGGGCCGATTATGGAAGCTACCTCTTTGGCTCTTCAGAAATTACGGTTATATTTTGAGGAAAATTTACCAGTCTCAGAAGAAGCGCTCTATCATTTGAACCAAATTATGAGCCAGCTATACTTCTTTTATTCTTCCGTTGAACTGGAAGAAGTAGAAGCTTCTAGTTTTTATCCAGAAGCAGAAGACTTGCTAAAAGACGTCTATAAATCAGTTTTTCATAGAAAAGTCAATAAAGAAATAAGGAACTCTTATCTGACAAATATTGCGGATTTGTATATTTATTTTGGTCAGGTCCAGCCTATACAGGTCAAGGTTGCTTTTGCTTCTTCCCTACACGAGGTTCTATCCTATCCTCTCTTGTTGCAACTAAGGGAGAAGTTAGAAGGCAATCGTCAGGTTCTTATTGAGCCCTATCAAGCAGGGTATGACTATGATTTGATCATTACAGATTACCTCGAAAATACAAGCCTTCCAATTTATTGCCTAGGAAATCGATTGAAAATCCAAGACATTGTACAATTAAAGGCATGGATACAGGAGATATACCATCAAAAGTCCTGTCAATCAGAGATTATGGCGACCAAAACTTCTTTTCCTATCGAGCATCGCTAGACAATGTCAGATAGTCTTTGTGAAAAATGTAAGTGCATTTAACCTTGAAAAATTTATTTTATAAATTCTGATAACAGTTGATAGAATCATCTTTCTAGCCACTGCTTATCAGATTTTTTTATTTTTTTGAAAAAAATGATAGGAAAAATTCACAAGAATGGGTTAGAATAGAATTACCAAGAAAACGGAAGCGTTTTCAAAAAAGATAAACAAACAGGAGGGAGACCTATGTCTACTGAAAAATACATCATGGCCATTGACCAAGGAACTACAAGTTCACGTGCCATTATCTTCAATAAAAAAGGTGAAAAAGTTGGCAGTTACCAAAAAGAGTTTACGCAAATTTTTCCTAAACCAGGTTGGGTTGAACACAACGCCAATGAAATTTGGAATTCTGTTCAGTCTGTGATTGCAGGGTCCTTTATCGAAAGTGGTGTTCGTCCTGATCAGATTGAAGGAATTGGTATTACTAACCAGCGTGAAACAACCGTTGTCTGGGATAAGGAAACAGGTCTTCCGATTTACAATGCCGTTGTCTGGCAATCTCGTCAAACAGCTCATATTGCTGACCAGCTGAAAGCGGATGGTCACGCAGACATGATTCATAAAAAGACTGGACTTGTAGTCGACGCCTACTTCTCAGCAACCAAAGTTCGTTGGATTTTGGACCAAGTTCCTGGAGCGCAGGAACGTGCTGAAAAAGGTGAGATTCTGTTTGGAACCATTGATACTTGGTTGGTATGGAAATTGACCGATGGGAAATGCCATGTGACGGATTATTCAAACGCAGCTCGTACCATGCTCTACAACATTGAAGAGTTGAAATGGGATGATGAAATTTTATCTCTTCTCAATATTCCAAAAGCCATGTTGCCAGAAGTGCGTTCAAACTCTGAAGTTTATGGAAAGACAGCTCCATTCCATTTCTATGGCGCAGAAGTGCCAATCTCAGGTATGGCAGGTGACCAACAGGCAGCTCTATTTGGACAATTGGCATTTGAGCCAGGTATGGTGAAAAATACTTACGGAACTGGTTCCTTCATCGTGATGAATACAGGTGAAGAGATGCAGTTGTCACAGAACAACCTTCTCACAACAATTGGCTATGGTATCGGCGGCAAAGTCTATTATGCGCTTGAAGGATCTATCTTTATCGCTGGTTCGGCGGTTCAATGGCTCCGTGACAGCATGCGAATGGTGACTACATCACCTGAGTCAGAAGAGCTTGCTCGTAAGTCTACCAGCAATGATGAAGTCTATGTTGTTCCAGCCTTTACAGGACTTGGAGCTCCGTATTGGAACTCAGATGCGCGTGGCTCAGTCTTTGGTCTCACTCGTGGTACAACAAAAGAAGACTTCGTCAAAGCAACGCTTCAATCCATTGCCTACCAAGTTCGTGATGTTATTGATACCATGCAATTGGATACAGGTATTGATATTTCTGTCTTGAAGGTTGACGGTGGTGCAGCAATGAACAGCCTCCTCATGCAATTCCAAGCAGATATTTTAGGTATTGAAATCGCACGCGCTCAAAACCTTGAAACTACAGCCCTTGGAGCAGCATTCTTAGCAGGTTTAGCAGTTGGCTTCTGGAAAGATTTGGATGAATTGAAAGAACTCAACGCTGTCGGGCAATCTTTCCAACCAACCATGAACGAAGCTCGTAAAGAACAACTTTATAAGGGATGGAAAAAAGCTGTCGCAGCAACTCAACTATTTGCAGAAGTGGATGAAGAGCAATAAAGGACTTGTTAGCTAGGGGAAAGGATTCTTTCTTATAGCTAAACAATTCTATCAGAATGTTAGGAAGTGAATCGTATGGAATTTTCAAAAGAAACAAGACGCTTAGCTATTGAGCGAATGCAGGATCGTCAACTTGACCTCTTGATTATCGGGGGTGGTATTACGGGTGCTGGTGTGGCTTTGCAGGCAGCAGCAAGCGGTATGGAAACAGCCTTGATTGAAATGCAAGACTTTGCAGAAGGGACTTCAAGTCGCTCAACCAAATTGGTCCACGGTGGTCTTCGCTACCTCAAACAATTTGATGTGGAAGTGGTATCGGATACCGTATCTGAACGTGCGGTAGTACAAAACATTGCTCCACATATTCCCAAACCAGACCCAATGTTGCTCCCAGTCTATGATGAAGAAGGTTCAACCTTTAGTCTTTTCCGTTTGAAAGTGGCTATGGATCTCTATGACCTCTTGGCTGGAGTCAACAATACCGATATGGCCAATAAGGTCTTGACCAAGGAGGAAGTGCTGGAACGTGAACCAAACTTGAAGCAAGAAGGCTTGATTGGTGGCGGTGTCTACCTCGACTTCCGCAACAATGATGCTCGCTTGGTTATTGAAAATATCAAACGTGCAGCTAAAGACGGTGCCTTGATTGCCAGTCGCGTCAAAGCTGAGAAATTTATCAAGGATGAGGCTGGAAAAGTTGTCGGTATCGTCGCTCGTGACTTGCTGACAGACAGCACCTTTGAAATTCGTGCGCGTTTGGTCATCAATACAACAGGACCATGGAGTGATGAAGTCCGTAATCTGGGTGGCGAAGGCTCAGGTGTCCTTCAAATGCGTCCAACCAAGGGTGTGCACTTGGTGGTAGACAGTTCTCGCTTGTCTGTGCCACAGCCGACTTATTTTGATACTGGTCACGCAGATGGTCGCATGGTCTTTGTCCTTCCACGTGAAAATAAAACCTACTTTGGTACGACAGATACAGACTACACTGGCGATTTGGCGAATCCGATGGTAACTCAAGAAGACGTTGACTACCTGCTTGATATTGTCAACAATCGCTTCCCAGAAGCAAATTTGACCCTGGATGATATCGAGAGCGGTTGGGCAGGTCTTCGTCCCCTCTTGTCTGGAAATGGTGCTTCTGACTACAATGGTGGAAATAACGGAAAACTCAGCGATGACAGCTTTAATAGCTTGATTGAAACCGTCAAAGGCTATTTGAACAATGAAAAGACACGTGACGATGTGGAACACGATTTGACACATTTGGAAGGCAGTGTTTCTGAAAAACACTTGGATCCGTCTGCTGTATCACGTGGCTCTGCCCTTGATCGTGATGACAATGGTTTGCTTACCCTTGCAGGTGGTAAAATCACAGACTTCCGTAAGATGGCAGAAGGTGCCTTGGAAAAAGTGGCAGACATCCTCAAAGAAGAACATGGCCGCAGCTTCAAACTCATCAATTCTAAGACTTACCCAGTCTCTGGTGGTGAATTGAACCCAACTAACGTAGCAGAAGAAATCGAACATCTTGCTCAACTAGGTGTGAAGAAAGGTCTTGTCTATGATGATGCACTTTACTTGGCAAACTTGTACGGCTCAAATGCGCCAAAAGTATTTGCCTTGAACCATAAGGTAGAAGCCGTTTCTGACTTGAACAAGCGTGACTTGCTTTCCCTTCACTATGCTATGAAGGAAGAAATGACCTTGACTGCAGTTGACTATCTTCTCCGTCGTACCAACTACATGCTCTTTATGCGTGAGCAGTTGGATGCAGTAGCACCAGACATTTTGAAAGAAATGGCAGCGTACTATGCTTGGTCAGAAGAAGAAGTTGCGCAACAGGAACAATTGTTGGCTGATACGCTTGTTAAGAATGATTTGACCTATTTGAAAGAAAAATAGAAAGAGGTGCATGATGACAAATGAATTAATCGGTGAAGTGTTGGGAACCGCCTTACTAGTCTTACTAGGTAATGGTGTGGTAGCAGGAGTAGTACTAGATAAGAGTAAGGCCAAGGATGCTGGTTGGATTGTAATCACAATTGGTTGGGGTCTGGCAGTAGCCATGGCAGCTTTTGTGAGTGGTTTATTGGGACCTGCCCACCTCAACCCAGCGGTATCAATTGCAATGGCTTTCGCAGGAAATCTCCCATGGGCTTCTGTAGTCCCTTACATTCTTGCCCAATTCCTCGGAGCCTTTATCGGAAGTATCTTGGTCTACCTCATGTACAAAGATCACTACGATGCAACAGAAGACACTGGTGCTGTATTGGCAACTTTCTCTACTGGTCCTGCCATCCGCAACCTTGTTTCCAATACAATTAGCGAAGCAATCGGAACCTTTGTTTTGGTCTTGGGATTACTGGCTTTCGGTCAGTATGATTTTCCAACAGGTCTTGGCACTTTAATCGTCGGCGGTTTGATTGTTTCCCTCGGAGTTTCTCTTGGTGGTCCAACAGGATATGCCCTAAATCCTGCGCGTGACCTTGGTCCTCGTATCATGCATGCCATTCTTCCATTGAAGCACAAGGGAGATTCGGATTGGAGTTATGCTTGGGTACCAGTAGTTGGTCCAATCATCGGAGGCTTGCTTGCGGCTCTCCTTTATGGTCTCATTTTTTAAGAAATATCCTTCTCTAATCAGCAATGGTTAGGGAAGTTTTTTTACTTGGCTGTTAATCGTGAGCAAAAGATTATAATTTATCAATAATTAGTGATAAAATGGGTCTATCATAATCAGCGAGGTCATCTTATGAACAATACAGGTATTCATCACATTTCAAGCTTGGTAGGAAATATTCACCAAGCCTATCATTTTTATCATCATATTCTCGGATTAAAATTGACATTGAAAACTGTCAATCAAGAAGATTCAAGTATGTATCATCTCTTTTTCGGTGATAATGGAGGCCGCTATGGAACGGAATTTACCATTTTTGATATGCCCAGTCATCCTAGTCATCGATCAGGCAGTAATCGTTTGGAACGAACTGTTTTTCTGGTTAAAGATTATGCTGCCTTGGAATTTTGGCAGAAAAGATTGACAGAGTTTGAAGTGGAAAACGAAGGAATTCAGGCCTTTGGAAATGGACATATTTTAAATTTCCAAGATGAAGATGGGCAGTTGCTTGGCTTGACCTATCATGACTCAATTGGAGAAATGTTTCCGTATGAAACAGATGAAATTTCGTCGGAATACGCCATTCTTGGTATTGCCAGTCTTCACATGCGAATTCGTGAAGAAAAGGCATTACTAAGTTTGCTGACGGAAACCTTTGGATTTGTCGAGGAAAGCCGATTTGTCTTTGAAGATAAGATGGTGATTTCGCTACTCTTTGACAACACCTTCCAACATCGACTTTATTTGATTCTTGACCAAGAGTCGCCAATCAGTGTGATGGGAGTCGGGGCCATTCATCATATTGCATTTGGTGTCTTAGATGAGTCTGACTTGGAAGACCTGATTAGTCGCTTAAATCTCATCAATTGTCCACATTCTGGGATTATCAATCGAGATTTCATGCATTCCCTGTACTTCCGAGCGCCCAATTATCTCATGTTTGAGGTCGCGACCATGGCTGGCGAAAGAGAGGCTGCCATGCCAAGACAAGATAAGTTGCTAGATAATGTTGAACTGTTCTAACCAAGTTTCTTTGAAGAGGACAGACAGGAAATCGAAAAAAATCTCTCCCAGCGTTATTAGGAGAAATGAAGTATGGATTATTGCTTTATCAAAGGGACCAGTCCCCGTCTCTTGGTCTTTTTCCACGGTACTGGCGGCAACAAGAAATCAATGCTTTTTCTCCGCCAACAGCTGGACCTAGAAGCCTCCGTGCTTTCCTTGGATGGAAGTTGGGGCTAGGGTAGGGACAGGCGTTTCTTTGCTCCGCTGATTGACGGTCAGCTGGAACTTGTCGACTTTGAAAAGCGCTTGTCGGCTTTTCTGGATTTTTGGCAGGACTTAGACATTCAGCCCTACCAACAGATTACCTTCGTTGGCTTTTCAAATGGTGCCAACTTCATCATTGGCTTGTTGACCAAACAGTCAAACCTGGCGGACAATTATATCTTGCTCCACCCTTCGGCTTTAGATTATGCGTTTCCTATGCAAAATAGCAGAGCAGAGATTTTGTTTACACTGGGGCAGAATGACCCATATGTCGACCCAGTCGCACTTGAAAATCTTGTAGATGACTGGCAAGAGTCAGCCTTTCCCAGAGCCAACCTAGCTCGTTTTGACAAAGGACATTTTCTAAGCCAGGACGAATTGACCTATGTGGGAAAATGGTACCAAGAAAGAACAGACAAAAAGGCCTGAACCTATAAGTTCAAGCCTTTAAGAGTTATTAGATTAAGGATTCCAATTTATCCACCAATGAACCAACATAGGCGATGGTTTCTTTGAGTGGTTGGTCTGTTGAAACGTCGACACCTGCGTGTTTAGCAAGGTCTTGGGCAGAAAGACTTGCACCGAGTGACAAGGTTTCCAACCATTTTTCAACAACTTCTTCAGGATGTTCTTCCAATTGCTTAGCCATAGCCGTACCGATGGTCAAACCAGCTGAGTAGGTATATGGATACAAACCAATGTAGTAGTGCGGTTGACGCATCCAGATAAGACCTGCATCGTCACCGATTTCAAAGTCTTCACCCCAGAATTCCTTGATGACATCCAACTTGATTTGGCAGAGAATATCACCATTGAGGTATTCTTCATTGTCCAAACGAGTGTAGACTTCACGTTGGAAGGCTGCTTCAAGCAAGTGAGTCACCATGTTGTGGAAGTAAGTACGGCTAATCAACTCGCTAATCAAGTAAGCCTGGAAGCCAGGGTCTTGGTTGTTTTTCAAAAGGGTGTTACATGTTAGGACTTCATTAGCAGTAGAAGGTGCCTCGATGAAGTAAAGGGATGGATCGTAGCTGAGGACGCTTTGTTTCTTAGCTAATTGGAAATGACCAGCATGTCCCAATTCGTGAGCCAATACCAAGACTTCGTTCATCAAACCTGTCCATGAAAGTAAGATGTAAGATGGTCCATCATAAAGAGTAGCACAGAAGCCACCAGTAGCCTTACCTTCGTTTTGAGCGAAGTCAATCCAACGCTCATCAAATGATTGTTCAATCATTTTCACATAATCTTCACCAAGAAGGCCCAAGCAGTCAATCAAGAATTGTTTGGATTCTTCTGGAGTAATGCGTTGGTTGTATTCAGATGGTAGACTGATTTTCAAGTCAGCATGAGTGATTTTATCCAAACCATGAGCCTTGGCAACCAATTTCACATAGCGACGCATGTGAGGAGCCAATTCCTTCATGATGACATCAATCTGACGGTCGAAGAGGTCGCGGGAGACATTTTGACTGTGCAAGAGGAAGTCAATCGTATTGTCAAAACCACGCAAACGAGCTTCGATTTGCTCGTTTTTGATATGAGACAAATAAGTTGCTGCAGTTGTATTCTTGTATTTCTTCAAGGTTGAATAGAAACCAGCAGCTGAATTGCGACGGATTTCGGTATCATGGCTGAGTTCATAATCATTTTCAAAGAGCACATAGCTATTGCCGAGTGTTTCGCCATTTGCCTCGAAGTTACCAAAGGTCATATCTTCAAACTTGGTCACACCGTAGTTATTATATGGCTGACCAAAGGTTGGGGCGAAGTTTGAGAGAAGTTCTTCTTGTAGCGGATGGAGTTGATGCGGTTTGTCTCGTAAAATTGCATCGAAGAAAGCAGCCCATTGTGGTTGTTCTTCTTTTAATTCAAGAAGAAAGGCTTCATCTAATTGACCAAGTTCTGAATAGAGGAAATCTCGTTGAGGACGTGCCTTGGCAGAAACAAGGTCGTATTCGTTGGCCAGGCTCGCCAATTCAGTATTCATCTTATCGACTTCCAAAGGAAGGAAGGCATAGTGGGAAAGTCTGCTATCAAGAATAACGATTTTTTCGTATTCTGTTAAGGCGGAAACGATGGTATCCTTATCAGTTAGCTTCCCTTTGTAATTCGATTCGAAAGCTGTCACTTGCTTAGCGTAGGCTGCCAAATTTTCTTTGTAGTTATCAGGGGTCGGAAATAGAATGTCCGTATCCCAAGTTAATTGCACATCAATTTCTTGACGTTTAGGCATTGCGTTTGTCATGATTTTCTCCTTATTTCATTTTAATAGGTCCATTATATCATACTAAAGGGCTTTCAGCGAAAATAAGCCAAGGCAAAATTTATGAAAAAGAATACTTGACAAAATGCATAAAAACCTAGATAATGTAAGTATGAAAGGGTTTACTGAAAACCAGAAAGGAGCTTTTATGCAAGTCATTAAACGTAGTGGAGAGATTGTTGAATTTGACCCAGATAAAATCTACCAAGCCATCATTAAAGCTGCACAGACAGTTTATGTCATTGATGAAACTTGGCGGAAAAATCTTGCACAGGTCACAAAGAAAGTAGTGCTTGACTTGGAAGAAGCTCATACAGAGCGACCAACGATTAGCATGGTTCAGTCGCAAGTTGAACACCGTCTTTTAGATGCAGGGTATATTTCTATTGCTGAGCATTACATTTCCTATCGCTTGCAACGTGATTTGGAACGTAACGGCTATGGCGATAAGATTATTGTACATCTGCGTTTTGAACAAGTACGTTAAGAGAAACCTAGAGAAATCTAGGTTTTTTGCTTTTATATATCTTTACATTGTTTAAAGAAAATAGCATTTCAAAAACTTTTTGAAAAAAATGTGATATTCTGAGCATATTTTTTGAAATCGGTAACATTTGTATTGTATAATATAGTTCGTAAAAAAATATATTTTCGAAAGTGAGATTTTACATTATGGCTAAAATCGTTGTTGTCGGTGCTAACCATGCTGGTACTGCCGCAATCAAAACTATGTTGACAAATTATGGTCAAGAAAACGAAATCGTTGTATTTGACCAAAACTCAAATATTTCATTCTTGGGTTGTGGTATGGCTTTGTGGATCGGTGAGCAAATTGGCGGTCCTGAAGGACTTTTCTACTCAAACAAAGAAGAGTTGGAGAGCTTGGGCGCGACAGTATACATGGAATCACCTGTTACAAATATTGACTATGATGCCAAAACAGTTACAGCGCTTGTAAATGGTCAAGAACATGTTGAATCATTTGAAAAACTTCTTTTCGCAACTGGTTCACAACCTATCTTGCCACCAATCAAAGGTGCTGAAATCAAAGAAGGTTCTCTTGAATTTGAAGCAACTCTTGAAAACTTGCAATTCGTTAAATTGTACCAAAACTCAGCAGATGTTATTGAAAAATTGAAAAACAAAGACATCAACCGCGTCGCAGTTGTTGGTGCTGGTTACATCGGTGTTGAGCTTGCGGAAGCATTCCAACGTAAAGGTAAAGAAGTAGTACTTATTGACGTTGTGGATACATGTTTAGCTGGGTACTATGACCGTGACTTATCAGACCTTATGGCTAAAAACTTGGAAGAGCATGGTATCAAACTTGCCTTCGGCGAAACTGTTAAAGAGGTTGCTGGTAATGGTAAAGTTGAGAAAATCATCACTGACAAGAACGAATACGATGTTGATATGGTTATCTTGGCTGTTGGTTTCCGTCCAAACACTGCGCTTGCAGGTGAAGGAATCGAGCGTTTCCGTAACGGTGCCTTCCTTGTAAACAAACGCCAAGAAACTTCTATCCCAGGCGTTTATGCTATCGGTGACTGTGCAACTATCTACGACAACGCTACTGGCGACACAAGCTACATCGCTTTGGCTTCAAACGCAGTACGTACTGGTATCGTAGCAGCTCACAACATCTGTGGCACTGACCTTGAAGGTATCGGTGTACAAGGTTCTAACGGTATCTCTATCTACGGTCTTAACCTTGTATCAACTGGTTTGACACTTGAAAAAGCTACTCGTCTTGGTTTGAACGCTGCTGTTACTGAAGTAACAGACAACCAAAAACCAGAATTCATGGAGCACGGCAACTTCCCAGTTACAATCAAGATTGTTTACGATAAAGATTCACGTCGTATCCTTGGTGCGCAAATGGCTGCTCGTGAAGACATCTCATTAGGTATCCACCTCTTCTCATTGGCAATCCAAGAAGGTGTAACAATCGAAAAATTGGCCTTGACAGACTTGTTCTTCTTGCCACACTTCAACAAACCTTACAACTACATCACAGTAGCTGCCTTGGGTGCTGAATAATCAATTGAATACAAAAGAAAAGCTCAGAGATAACTCTGGGCTTTTTTAGTAAAAATTGAAATTATATTTAAAAATATCAAAAAACTTGAATTGAATTTTAAAAAATGGTAAAATTTTAGAAATTCAAAAACAAAAGAGGTGTTTTTATGTACAAAAGACTAGAAATTGTGAGTTATTCTGATTTTGATAATTATGAAGCGGACTATCAAAAACGCTTTGATAGTCTAGCTACCATAAAAACAGGATTGACAATCAACCCTTTTTCAAAGAGGGAACAAAGAAGGTTGGCAGATAAACACCAATTGTTCTATGTATTGCTTCCGAACCATGTCATGGATATTGAAAAGATTTATAAAAATAGCCAACTTCTTTCTAATTTTGATTTATCAAGCGTTCAGATGCAAAAGCTATTCTATTTGCAAATCATTGATGAAATCCAAAGTACCAATGATATGGAAGGAGTCAAATCTACTCGTAAAGAAATAAAGGAGGCATATAACTCTCTAGATAAAAATAAAAGGTTTTCTGGAATCGTTTCGATGTACAATTCTATTTTGAAAAATGAATTTGAGAAAATAGATTCTTTATCTAAATTTAGGAATATTTATGATCAATTATTTTTAGATGAGATGCCAGAAGATGAAAAGCCTGATGGAGAGCTTTTTAGAAAAAAAGTGATTTATGTCGGAGATGGAAATTCCTATGTTCACCAAGGGAATTCCTCGGAGTTTTCGATTAATGAAGATTTAACGAAGTTAATCATTTTTATGAATAATCCGGAGATTCCTCTTATTATCAAATCAATTATTACGCACTATTTTTTTGAGTATGTACATCCCTTCTATGATGGAAATGGTAGAATGGGGCGTTTCCTAATGTCATCCTATCTGTCTAGAAAATTAGATTTTTTAACAGGGTTGTCTCTGTCTGAGTCTGTTTTGCAAAATAAGAGTAAGTATGAGGAGGGTTTCTCAATTACTTCTCACCCTAAAAATAGAGGTGATTTGACCCCGTTTGTAGGGACCATGCTAGAAATCATTTTAAACGCGCAAGAGAACATGAAGACTAAGTTGGGCAAGTTGAAGTCACAATTAGATAGAGTGTGGATCTTGATAGATGGTCTAGACCTGACGGAACCTCAAAAAGAATTGTTGTTTATACTTTCCCAAGATAAGCTTTTTGATGTTTTGCATACTGGCGTCAGCAACAAGGAATTAACCAAAGCATTTGGCGGAAAATACAAAAGAACGAAAGTTGACTCTATTCTGAAATCACTTGAAGGAATGGGCTTGGTGACAAAAGTGAAATCATCCCCAGTCATTTATGAAGTTAGTCCTGATTTGATAAAAGATATTTAATAGCACCGGCCTCGGCTGGGCTTTTTTGGCGCTTGCTACTAATGACCCTCCAAATTTGGAAATTCATCACTCAACGATTAGTTGATCTTTCTAATTTACCACCTGCCCTAAAAATGATTTTTTGGTATAATGGAGAGAATGATTTTTTAGAGAAAGTAAGAGAAAATGAACCCATTATTAAACGGAATGAATGACAGACAGGCAGAAGCGGTACAGACGACGGAAGGTCCGCTATTGATTATGGCAGGGGCTGGTTCGGGTAAGACGCGAGTTCTGACCCACCGTATCGCCTATTTGATTGATGAAAAAATGGTCAATCCTTGGAATATCCTAGCCATTACCTTTACCAACAAAGCAGCGCGTGAGATGAAGGAGCGGGCCTACGCCCTCAATCCTGCTACACAAGACTGTTTGATAGCCACCTTCCACTCCATGTGCGTACGGATTTTGCGTCGAGATGCTGACCATATTGGTTATAATCGCAATTTTACGATTGTTGATCCAGGTGAGCAACGCAGTCTCATGAAACGGATTTTGAAAAATCTCAATCTAGACCCGAAAAAGTGGAGTGAACGCTCAATCTTGGGAACCATTTCTAATGCCAAAAACGACTTGATTGATGACAAGGCATTTAAAGCCCAGGCAGGCGACCTATACACGCAGATTGTTGCTAAATGCTACACGGCTTATCAAAAGGAAATCAGACAGTCAGAGGCCGTTGACTTTGATGATTTGATCATGTTGACGCTCCGCCTTTTTGACCAAAATCCAGAGGTCCTGACCTATTACCAGCAGAAATTCCAGTACATCCATGTCGATGAGTATCAGGATACCAACCATGCCCAGTACCAATTGGTCAAGCTCCTGGCATCACGTTTCAAGAATATCTGCGTGGTCGGAGATGCGGACCAGTCTATCTATGGTTGGCGTGGTGCGGATATGCAAAATATCCTGGACTTTGAAAAGGATTATCCAGAGAGCAAGGTTGTCCTTTTGGAGGAAAACTATCGTTCGACCAAGAACGTCTTGCAGGCTGCCAATGAGGTCATCGAAAACAACCGCAATCGCCGTCCTAAAAAACTCTGGACACAGAATGCCCAAGGGGATTTGATTACCTACTATCGTGCCAGAGATGAGAATGACGAGGCGATTTTTGTCGCAGGGCAGATTGACCAGTTGCACCGAGAAGGTAAGGCTTATAAGGATTTTGCAGTTCTCTATCGGACCAATGCCCAATCCCGTACCATTGAAGAAGCCCTGCTCAAATCCAACATTCCCTATACCATGGTTGGAGGCACCAAGTTCTACAGCCGTAAGGAAATCCGAGATGTGATTTCTTATTTGAATATCATCGCAAATCCATCGGACAATATCTCCTATGAACGCATTGTTAATGAGCCGAAACGTGGCGTTGGACCTGGTACGGTTGACAAACTCCGTGATTTTGCGACCAGCCACAGCATGTCCCTGCTAGAAGCCTCTCAGGATATTATGTTGTCGCCGATTAAAGGGAAGGCAGCACAGGCAGTCTTTGACCTAGCCAATCTCCTCTATAATCTTCGTAATCAATTAGACAACTTGACGGTTACCCAAGTAGTCGAGGCAGTATTGAACCAAACAGGCTACATCGATGCCCTTGCAGCACAAAATACGCTGGAAGCCAATGCTCGCATTGAAAACATCCAGGAATTCCTTTCTGTTACCAAAAACTTTGATGAAAAGGATGCTGAGGAAGAAGAGACAGGTCTGGATCGGTTGACACGCTTCCTGCTTGATTTGGCACTGATTGCTGATACAGATGATGGCGATACAGAATCTTCAGAAGTGACCCTCATGACTCTCCATGCGGCCAAGGGGCTGGAATTTCCAGTCGTATTCCTGATTGGTATGGAGGAAAATGTCTTCCCACTCAGTCGTGCAGCAGAAGAAGAGGACGAATTGGAAGAAGAACGTCGTTTGGCTTACGTAGGCATCACTCGTGCTGAGCAGACCCTCTACCTGACCAATGCCAATTCTCGACTTCTTTTCGGTCGCACCAACTACAACCAACCAAGCCGCTTTATCCGAGAAATTTCCAGTGATCTGCTTGACTACCAAGGGCTCGCTCGTCCAGCCAATACTAGCTTTAAGGCTTCTTATGTCAATGGCAGAGCGACACAGTTTGGGCAAGGCATGAGTTTGCAACAAGCCATGCAAAGCCGAAAAGCATCCGTACAACCATCGGCCAAGCTCGGAGGCAGTATGCCTTTCGCATCAAGTAACAAATCGTCTGGCTCAGGCACCAACTGGTCAGTTGGTGACATCGCAGTCCACAAGAAATGGGGCCGCGGAACAGTCCTTGAAGTATCAGGCTCAGGCAGCAATCAAGAACTCAAAATCAATTTCCCAGAAATGGGACTTAAGAAAGTCTTGGCAAGCTTAGCACCGATTAGTAAGGAAGAGTAGGGATGAATCTTCAGGTACAATTTTTTCAAAATGATGTTATAAAAGCCATCAAGGGAGGAGTATATCAAATTTCACTTCAGAAAGTTGGTGGTGAACGGCGTGTCTTGTATATCGGTGAATCATTTTCTATGCTGATAAGATGTGCACAACATTTATATCAGTTAAGAAAATACCCAGAGTATTTAGGGATGACCACTGAAATCCTTCGTGATCAAAACCTTATCTTAATGTTTGAAATTCTAGAGCTTGAAGAAGCGATGGGAGTCAGAAGAAATAAAGAAAAGGAATACATTAAGAAGTGTACACCCTTGTTACAGAGTGGACTTAGTGATCGTATGCTATCCATTCCTAGGAAAAAAGAAGCGGTGGCTAATTTTCTGGAAATATAGATAGTGCTTAAAATACAATGCATTAAATGTGTTGTATTTTTTTATTTATAGTCTTCGAAAATCAAAATTATCCGTTGTCAACTTGCCTTGATGAACTCCAGTTCTATCTTCGGCTTCGTTTCCTAGGCTACTTTTGATTTTCATTGAGTATCATTTGTTACTTGATGATATGTCTGTAGATTTGTAATTTTTTTCAAAAGAGTCACATTAACCGATAAACTTGTGGTAAAATATTATGGAAAAGGAGATATTGTGAAAAGATTTAGACAATTATTTGGACTAGGACTTCTTATGGGTGTTGTAATCCTATTCCTGTACGGGATCGGTGATTTGGAAAAGACTGAAGAACGACGCATACAGAGTAAAAATCTTGAACAAATGTTTCAAAAAAACTCAGATGCCTATGCTTGGATTCGGGTGGAAGGAACGAAAATTAACTACCCTGTTCTGCAACATCCGACAGATGACACCTACTATTTAACCCATGATGCAGAAGGAAATGAGACTCAGTACGGTGCTATTTTCTACCATTTGTCAAGTTCATCAAGGTATTTGACGAAAAATATTTTGTGTCTCGTAATCCAAATAAGGAAATTATTTTATTTTTGACTAAAGTTTAGTGTAAAAAGTGTATACAAAAGCAACAC
>NZ_JAIJZQ010000024.1:0-31506 GCF_019754195.1 Streptococcus sp. 2018037 | reverse complement strand
TTTCCGACATCTGGACATTTAGCTTCTTGGGCTGGACTCTGTCCAGGTAATAATGAGAGTGCTGGTAAGAAACGAAGTACCAAGATTCGGCATGGTAATTCTTATTTGAAGAAATGTTTATGCCAAGCCGCTTTCGCTGTCAAAAAACAAAAAGGAAGTCCTCTAGCAGCCCGATTTTATCAGATTCAAAGTCGGCGTGGTTCACAAAAAGCAACAATTGCCCTCGCACATCAATTATTAAAAATAGCCTATATCCTTTTAAAAGAGCAGATAACGTATCCTGAATTTTTAGCACAGAAAAAGACTACTAGGGACGAGCTAGTAGCCTAACATAAAAATTTTTCGCTTTGATTATATCATAGGGAGGGAGTTTTTGCATTCTTTTGAGTTTTCGTATAAGAACTCAACCATTCATAGAAGAGTTCGTCAACAAGTCTTTATTTCTAGTTGTTGAGCTGAAACAGTCTATTCCCAGACTGTTTCACTCCCACCCCCGCATAGCACCAAAGGTTCGGGGAACCTTTGGTGGTTGGAGATGAAGCGAACTTTGTTCGCAACAGTCGTAATGGTCAGATTTGGAGTGTGAAACGCGAACAAATCTGCCAATCAACCACTGCGCTGAGATGTTGACACGAACACTGAGAAGTGGGCCAGGGCTTTTTGTCCAGCCTCTTGTTCATGAGCTTGAAAATTAGAGAGCGAGTAATGGTCCAGTGGAGTGAAGTAGTCTGGGAAGAGACTGTTTCAGCCTGAGCTAAGAAATAGCAGGGCGAGGGGATGGACATGAGCTTGAAGACGGTCTTTTTCAAGCTGGGTTATCTTGTTATACTCAATGAAAATCAAAAGTAGCCTAGGAAACGAAGCCGAAGATAGAACTGGAGTTCATCAAGGCAAGTTGACAACGGATAATTTTGATTTTCGAAGAGTATTAATATAAAATAAATCCCAGAGGTTTCACCTATGGGATTTTAGTGTGTTATCGGTCAGGCGTCAGAATCATTGGGATAATGATTGGTTCACGCTCTGTTTTTTCGTATAGGAATGGTCGTAGGGCGTTAACAATAGCGCCGTTGACTGTTTGGATATTTGCGTCTTTGTTGCGCATGGCGATGCGGATAGCGTTGAAAAGGACGCGTTGGCTTTCGCGAATGAGCTCGCCAGATTCTCTCATATAGATAAAACCGCGACTGAGGATGTCTGGTCCTGCTAATATCATCTTAGAATTAAAATCGACAGTGGCTACTGCAAGGACAACACCATCTTCTGAAAGATCGCGGCGGTCTTTGAGGACTGCTGCGCCGATTTCACCGATGCGGTTTCCATCGACATAGATGTCTTGGGCGTTGAATTGACCTGCGAGACGTGCAGAATCTTTTGTCAGAGCAAGGACATCTCCGTTTTCCATGATGAAGATATTATCTTTTGGAACGCCTGTATCAACAGCTAGGCTGGCATGGATTTTTTGCATGCGGTATTCACCATGGACAGGCATGAAGTATTTTGGTTTGATCAAGCGGAGCATGAGTTTTTGCTCTTGTTGACCACCGTGCCCAGAGGTATGGATGTTGTTAATTTTACCGTGAATCACATCGACACCGGCTTCAATCAAGATATTGATGAGCTTGTTGACACCTGTGGTATTTCCCGGAATAGGACTGGACGAGAAGATGACCGTGTCGCCTGGCTGGAGTTGCACTTGACGGTGGGTACCGTGGGCGATGCGAGAGAGCGCTGCCATAGGCTCCCCTTGGCTCCCTGTACAGAGAATCATGATCTCGCTGGCAGGGTATTCTTTGATCTCGTTTGGCTCGATGAAGGTATCCTTAGGCACCTTGATGTAGCCGAGCTCGATACCGTTAACAATGGCTTTTTCCATGGAACGTCCAAAGACAGCGATTTTGCGTCCGGTTTTAACCGCTGCATCAGCCGCCTGTTGGAGACGGAAGATGTTGGAGGCAAAGGAAGCAAAGATGATACGTCCGTGGATGCCTTCGATCAGCTTCATGATGGACTGACCGACCACTTTTTCCGAGTTGGTAAAGGTTGGGACTTCAGCATTTGTCGAGTCGGAGAGGAGGCATAGAACGCCTTCTTCACCGAGGGCAGCCATGCGGTGAAGGTCTGCTGGCTCGCCAACTGGAGTGAAATCGAACTTGAAGTCACCGGTACAGACGATTTTTCCTTGCGGGGTGTCAACGACGATACCAAGTGGCTCTGGAATGGAGTGGGTGGTACGGAAGAAGCTGACTTTGAGGTGTTTGAAGGTCAACTCTGTATTATGATTGATTTCATGCAAAGTCGCATCACGGAGCAGTCCGTGTTCTTCCAATTTGCCTCGAATGAGGGCGAGGGCTAATGGACCAGCATAGATTGGGACATTGGCTTGCTTGAGTAAGAAGGGAATGCCTCCGATGTGGTCTTCGTGCCCGTGGGTAATGACCAGACCTTTAACACGGTCTAGGTTTTCAACGATGTAGGAGTAGTCTGGGATAACGTAGTCGATACCCAATAGGTCATCTTCTGGGAACTTGATACCGGCATCGACGATGAGAATTTCATCCTTGTACTCGATACCGTAGGTATTTTTCCCGATTTCTCCCAAACCACCGATGGCGAATACGCCAACTTCATGAGGTTTTAGATTGACTGATGACATGGATTAAAACTCCGTAATTTTGAAATCTGCGTGCTCTTTCTCGTACTCAAGATGATTGTCTGATAAGAGGTCGATAAATTCGATATTGTATTCAGGGCGGTTGGTTTCCACCAATTCACGCGCGATAATACGACCTTCCAATTCTGATGCAGCATCGATGTCTAGATAAAGAGCGCGTGTTTGCTCGCGACGTGGGCTAATTTTTGATTCTTGATAGAATACTTTATAAATCATGTGTAGTATAGTTCCTTTCTTTTTGACTGGCAACTATGAAAAAAGCCCCAAACAGTTGGGCTGTCTGGTAATATCTATTCAATTTTCTCGAGTTGTCAATTTATTCAGTCTAAATGTACTCTTCATTATACCATAAAATATGCTGATGGTAAAAGGGTTTGGTAGGAAAATGGAAAAGTGTCATGATTTTCAGAAATTCGGTATTTCAGAAGGGGATAAATCAAAGAAATGAGTTAGGATTCCGAATGTATTGGGATAGTTGAGATTGTGTAATGAACAATACAATTCAACTGTCAGATGGAGATATGAAATGCTGGGATGACAAATCGATTCTATCCGATAACCAACTTGAAATCACAACCGATTCTTTTCATTATTTGAAAAAAAGGCCAAGATAGCTTACAATAGAGAGTAGCATTGAAAAGTCTTTCAGTTTGCTTTTAGTAGTCGCTCCAACAGTCTAAGAATAGACTGTTGGTGGTTGGGAATAAGACGAATGTAATTCGTAACAATTGCTGCGGGTTGCTAGCATAGCCTAGTGGCTGTGCTAGGTTGGAAATTTGGCTTGCGAAGCAAGATACTACTGTAAAGTACGGCAAAGCGAGTTCAAATAATGATGAAATTATTTGAAGTGGGAAATACGGAAACGAAGTTTCCTCATGCGTCGCAGTAATAAAAGCAAACCGAATGACGTAAAGAAAGAGAAACGTATGAAAATCCTAGCTTTAGACAGCTCCAACCAGGCCCTATCGGTTGCCTTGGTGGAGGACGGTCGTTTGCAGGCGGAAACCCTGCTGACCGTCAAGAAAAATCATAGTATCAGCCTCATGCCTGTGGTCGATTTTTTGGTAGCGCAGGTGGGCTGGACGCCCAAAGACTTGAATAGGGTTGTGGTCGCTCAGGGACCTGGCTCCTACACGGGGCTTCGTGTGGCGGTGGCGACTGCCAAGACCTTGGCCTACACCCTCAAGATCGACTTGGTGGGGCTATCCAGTCTTCAGTCCCTGGTTCCGTCCAGCCTGACGGGTCTGGTGGTGCCCCTCATCGATGCTCGCCGTAACTGCGTCTATGCAGGTGTTTATGAAAATGGCAGAGCAGTCGAGGCAGACCGCTACTGGTCTTTTGAAGACTTGCTTTCTAGCCTGTCTGGCAAGGAAAACATCACCTTTGTCGGAGAAGTGGAAAACTTTATCAATCAAATCAAGCAAGCTCTGCCAACTGCCCATTGCCAAACTAGTCTGCCGTCTGCCTATCAGCTGGCGGTGATTGGTCAAGACTTGCCAGCAGTAGATGTCACCAGCTTTGAGCCCAACTATCTCAAACGAGTAGAGGCAGAGGAAAACTGGCTCAAGGACAACCAAGCTGGCTCAGAAAGTTATATCAAACGTGTATGATAGAGATTAAACACTACGATGGTCAGGAAAACCTGGCAGAGGCTGTTTTGGCAGTTATGCAGTCGGTTTATGAGCAGTCTCCATGGACTGTAGAGCAAATTGTGTCCAGTATGGCTAGTCAGGATGAGGACTACTATCTGGCCTATGAGGGTCAGGAGTTGGTCGGATTTTTGGCTGTGCAGACGGTGCTGGATGAAATGGAAATCTTGCAGATTGCTGTTAAGACTGATTTTCAGAGGTTGGGAATCGCCAGTCAACTGATGGCTGCTGTGATGGACTGGGATGGAGACATCTTCCTCGAAGTGAGGGAGTCCAATAGCGCAGCTCAGGCCCTCTATACACGCCAGCATTTTACCAAAATAGGAAAACGAAAAGACTACTACCGCCATCCTGTCGAGGACGCGGTGCTAATGAAGAGAGAACGTGATGAAAGATAGATTGATTTTGGCGATTGAGACTTCGTGTGACGAGACTTCGGTGGCTGTTTTGCGAAATGAGGCGGAGCTTTTGTCCAATGTCATTGCCAGCCAGATTGCCAGCCACCAGCGGTTTGGTGGGGTGGTGCCCGAGGTGGCCAGCCGTCACCATGTGGAAGTGATTACGGCCTGTATCGAGGAGGCCTTGTTGGAGGCGGAGGTGACGGCAGAGGACCTGACGGCTGTGGCTGTGACCTATGGGCCTGGCTTGGTCGGTGCCTTGCTGGTCGGGATTTCGGCTGCCAAGGCGTTTGCCTGGGCTAATGGTTTGCCACTCATTCCTGTCAACCACATGGCAGGGCATTTGATGGCGGCGCGTGCGGTCAAGGAGTTGGAATTTCCCCTCTTGGCCCTCTTGGTCAGCGGTGGGCACACGGAGTTGGTCTATGTCTCAGAGGCGGGTGGCTACAAGATTGTCGGTGAAACGCGAGATGATGCGGTCGGCGAAGCCTACGATAAGGTAGGGCGGGTCATGGGGCTCCCCTATCCAGCTGGTCGTATTATTGATGAATTGGCTCATGAGGGGCAAGACATTTATGACTTCCCTCGTGCTATGATAAAAGAAGATAATCTGGAGTTTTCTTTTTCAGGTTTGAAATCCGCCTTTATCAACCTCTACCACAATGCCCAGCAGAAAGGGGAAACCTTGTCCAATGCGGACCTGTCAGCTTCTTTCCAAGCCTGTGTTATGGACATTCTCATGGCTAAGACCAAGAAGGCCTTGGAGAAATACCCTGTTAAGACCTTGGTCGTAGCGGGCGGTGTAGCAGCCAATCAGGGCTTACGAGAGCGGTTGGCGGCTGAAATCACGGATGTGGAGGTCATCATTCCCCCGCTTCGCCTCTGCGGTGACAATGCAGGTATGATTGCCTTGGCAGCCGTTAGTGAATACAACAAGGAAAACTTCGCTGGTTGGGACCTCAATGCCAAACCGAGTCTGGCTTTTGAGAATTTGTAGAATAAAAACCTCTTACGTCAAGGATGCGTAAGAGGTTTATTTGTGGATTTTTCGCCAGCGATTTGGAGAAATTTGGTAATGTCTTTTAAAAGCAGTTGAAAAATTGAATTGGTTGGAGTAGCCGATTTCTTCAGCAATTTCCTGTAGTGTCTTAGTGGTGTTTTTTAAGAGTTCGCAGGCTTCGCTGAGTCGGTATTGGATGATAAATTGTTGAGGTGAGATGTTCATTTGCTCCTTGAATAGCCGACTGAAGTAGTGGCGATTGAGGTTGCATACTTGTGCCAAATCATCGACGGATATAGCTTTCTCATAATTTCGTTCTACGAAGTTGATGGCTTCTCGTATATAAAATTCCTTGTTTTCATCGTGTTTGCTACTTGTTTTGGTTAGCGAACAGTCAATGAGGCAGGAGATAAAGAGGTAAAGGTGTCCGAGAACTAGAGCACTTTTTTGATGATGGAGCGCGAGAATTTGTTTCATTTCATGGTAGACAGGGCTAGAGGTGGGCATTTCCCGTTGTGAAAAGATAGGTTGTTCTTTTGAGAGTCCTGCTTGTCTGAGAAAATGCTCAGTTTTCAGACCGTCAAACTCAAGCCAGATATAGGTCCAGGGGTCCTTTTCGTCTGCTTCGTAGCTACAGATGGCTTCTGGGGAGATAAGGAAGCCCTGTCCTGCGGTCAGGTGGTATTCACGTTGGTCGGAGGTATCGTAAAAAGTACCTGAACCAGAGATGATGTAGTGAAACAGGTAGTGTTGTTTCATAGTTGGGCCGAATGAGTGAAGTGGCTTACAGGCTTCCATGCCAAATTGGATGGGGTAAAAATCTACATAGGATCGGTTATTAAAGACGTAAAATTCAGGTTGTATTTTCATCGTATTCTCCATACCAAAAGTGTAAAGGCTTACAATCAGTATAGCATATTTATATGTAAATGTGACATTTTATTTGAAAAAATTAAAAAATATCCCAAAATCATATGGAATATGTCAAATATTCCTATTTGATTATAAAGCGCTTACATGTTATAGTTGTAGTAGAAATAACAAAGTTCGTCGACGTATTCGACAAAAGAAAAGGAGTATTATCATGAAGAAAATTGGTCGCTATGTTACCTTGCTTGCGGCTGCAGGCCTGCTGGCAGCGTGTTCTACTTCGACTGAGTCTAGCAAAACTACGGAAGGAAGTAGTTCAGGAAAGACAGAAATATCCTATGCTATTTGGGATTCTGGTCAAGAGCCTGGTTTGAGAAAGATTGCGGATGAGTTTGAGAAAAAGAATCCAGATATTAAAATTAATATTCAAGTATCGGACTGGGATTCCTACTGGACCATGTTAGAAGCTGGTGCGACAGGTGGTTCATTGCCTGATACCTTCTGGATGCATTCAAATGAGATTTATCGCTATGGTTCCAATAAAATGCTATTGCCATTGGATGAATATTTAGCCAAGAGTGAGGATGCTAAACTAGCCAATTTCCCAGATGGTTTGAATGAAATCTACAATATAAATGGTAAGCAGTACGCTATTCCAAAAGATTTCGATACAATCGGTCTTTGGTACAATAAAAAATTATTTGACGAAGCAGGCATTCCATACCCAGACGATACTTGGGATTGGAATAAGTTGAAAGAAGTGGCGAAGAAATTGACCAAGCCAGATGGTAGTCAGTATGGTTTCGGTGCTGGTTTGAGTAACCAAGAGGGTTACTACAACTTTATCTATCAAAATGGTGGTAAGGTCATTACTGATGATTTGAAATCAGGCTATGCTGATCCTAAGACCATTGAGGCTTTGGATTACTACTTTAGCTTTGTCAAAGAAAAAATTTCACCGGCTATTACAGTAGATAAAGAGCGGGCCGAAGCATTCCAAAACGGTCAAGTGGCTATGAGCGTCTTCGGTTCTTGGAATTTATCTGGTTTCACTGCTAATGACTACATTCGTGAAAATGCTGATGTAGCTGTCTTGCCAAAAGGGCCAGATGGAACTCGTGCAACCATCTTTAATGGATTGGGTCATGCCATTGCTGCGACGACTAAACATCCAGATGCTGCTTGGAAATGGGTTGAGTACCTCAGCTCAAAAGAGGCACAAGAAATGCAGGCAACACTTGGTGTGGCAATCTCGGCTTATAAAGGCGCGGCAGATACTTGGGTAGATTCAAACAAAAACTTTACTATCAAGAATTATGTTGACATGGTGGATTATGCACAGATTCGTCCATATTCACAAACAACCATCAAGTGGGAAGATAAGGCTTATGAGCTATTGAAACCTGCTTATCTTGGAGAAAAAGCAACTGAAGAAGCTGCCAAAGAAACAGCTGATATGATGAATGCTGAATTAGCAACTGAAAAATAGGTAGGAGGTCTTGGGAAGTTGATTCTTCCCCGGACCTTCTTATTAAATGAAGAAGGATGGGGATAAGATGTTCCGAAAAAAAGGAAGTTTAAATGAGGCAATTTGGGGATGGGGAATGGTAGCACCGACCATTATTGGATTAATCGTGCTCAATATTATTCCTATTTTCCAAACCATGAAGATGAGTTTCCATAAGAGTGGAGATTTCGGTAAAGGCGATATTTTTGTCGGCTTGGCAAATTACCAACGAATGTTAGGGGATGCGCAAGTGTGGCAGGCGACATGGAATACCTTGAAGTACACGATTCTAGTTGTTCCAGCTACCGTTGCCTTGGCCATGTTGCTTGCAGTTTTGCTTAATTCTAAGATTAAAGGTAAGCATATTTATCGAACTATTTTCTTCTTGCCTATGGTGGCAGCACCAGCCGCAGTGACCATGGTTTGGAAATGGCTCTACAATACGGACTTCGGCTTGATTAACTATGTCTTGCGTCGTTTGGGACTGGGTGCTGTGAACTGGATTGAAGATCCAAAGATTGCTCTATACTCAATCGCTTTGATTGGAATTTGGAGTACTGTTGGCTATAGTATGATTTTAATTTTAGCTGGTTTGCAGGAAATTCCAACGGATTTTTATGAGGCAGCTCGTATTGATGGAGCTAGTCCAGCCAAGCAATTTTTCTCCATTACCCTGCCATTGGTTTCACCAACCCTGTTCTTTGTTGTGGTAACCAGTGTCATTCAATCCATGCAAGTCTTTGATGTTATCTATATGATGGAGGATGTTCGTAGTCCTGCCTATGATAAGACAGTATCTCTGGTTTATCTGTTTTACAATAATTCCTTTAAATATTCGGATAAGGGCTATGGCTCCACCATTGTCATGTTGTTGTTATTAATTATTCTTGTCATTACTTTCGTTCAGATGAAGGTACAGAAAAAATGGGTGCATTACCGTTAAGGAGGTTCATGTGAAACAATCAGCTTTTAAATCAACAATCTGGATGCATGCCTTCTTGATTTTAGTGGCATTGGGCATGCTGATTCCATTTGTTTGGATGGTGTTGACGTCCTTTAAAACGGTGACCGAATCCACTCAGATGAATCCTTTCCACTTTTTACCAAGTAACTGGATGGTGAGCAATTATACGGAGGCTATTCGGACTAATAATTTTCCGATACTCTATCTGAACACCATTTTGATGATGTTATGGCGTATCTTTAGCTCGGTTATGTTCTCAGCCATGGCAGCTTATGCCTTTGCTCGCTTGGAATTTCCTGGGCGGAATGTCTTGTTTGGTCTGGTTCTTTTCCAGATGATGGTACCACCTCAGTTATTCGTCATTCCTCAGTATTTGATGATTGACCAACTTGGTATGCGCAATACGATTTTTGCTCTGGTATTCCCAGGAATTGTCAGTGCCTTTGGGACATTCTTGCTCCGTCAATTTTTCATGGGTCTTCCGAAAGAATTGGAGGAATCTGCAAAATTGGATGGTTGTAATATCGGGCAGACCTTCTTTAAGGTCATGTTGCCTTTGGCCAAGTCTGGCTTGATTGCCTTAGCGATTTTTACGGCTTTGTTTGCTTTCAAGGATTTGCTGTGGCCATTGATTATCAACTCAGAGGCTGACAAGGCTACCCTGTCTAGCGCACTTTCTAAGATTCAGGGAGCTTACGCTGTTAACTATCCTCAGCTCATGGCTGCAAGTGTTTTGGCTATTTGGCCGATGTTGGTACTGTATGTGATATTCCAGAAGCAGTTCATCCAAGGGATTGCGACATCTGGTGGAAAATTATAGGAGGCTACAATGGGAATTATCTTTCATGAAAAGACAAAGGAATTCCATCTTTACAATGAGTTTATTAGCTATGTGTTGACGGTCTTGCCTAATGGTCATATTGGTAGTTTGTATTATGGAAAGCGTGTAACAGAAACAGCTTCCTATCAGTACGTGCGTGAAGATGAGTATCGTGCTTTGACTTCCTTTGTAGAAGACGATGACCGTTTCTTTTCGCTCCAATATGCCAATCCTGAATTTGCTTGTTACGGTACAACGGACTATTTTTCTCCGACTTTTGAGTTGGTGCAGAAGGATGGCAGTAGCCTATCGCATTTTGTTTATCAAGGTCATGCGATTTATGCTGGGCGATCGGCTTTAAAGGGTCTTCCTCATCTCTATCTGGATGAGGAGGGACAGGCAGATAGTTTGGATATTTATTTGTTGGATGAAGAGTCGCAGACCCGCCTGGTCTTGTCTTATACGATTTTTCGAGATTATCCAGCGGTGACTCGCTCTGCTCGTTTTGAACAACTCGGAGAAAAATCTGTCTGTTTGAACCGTGCCTTGAGTATGACACTTTGTCTGCCTGATATGGACTATGAGTGGTTGCATTTGGATGGAGCTTGGGGACGCGAGCGGCATCTGCAATTATCGCCTCTTCATCAAGGTTGTCAGTCTATTTACAGTCTCAAAGGGGCTAGTAGTGCGGAGCACAATCCCTTCATGGCTTTGAAACGACCAAATGCGGATGAGCATCAGGGAGAAGTACTGGGCTTCTCGCTCGTCTATAGCGGAAACTTTTTGGCGCAGGTGGATGTGAGTTCTTTCCAAAAGACGAGAGTGAGTATGGGAATCCATCCTGAACGTTTTTCTTGGACATTAGATAAGGGAGAAGAGTTCCAGACGCCTGAGGTCGTTATGGTTTATAGCGAGCATGGTTTGAATGGCATGAGCCAAACCTATCACCGCCTCTTCCAAAAACATCTGGTGCGTGGCTATTGGCGTGATAGAGAACGGCCTGTTCTCTTGAATAACTGGGAAGCCATGAGTTTTGATTTTGATGAGGAAAAAATTCTTTCCTTGGCCAAAGAGGCTGCAGGTCTTGGTGTTGAACTCTTTGTCATGGATGATGGTTGGTTTGGCAAGCGAAACCATGACCGAGCAGGCTTGGGAGATTGGACGGTCAACCGAGAGAAATTACCAAGTGGCTTAACAGGGATTATTGACCAAGTTCATGCTATGGGAATGAAATTTGGACTTTGGATTGAACCAGAAATGGTCAATAAAGACAGTGATTTATACCGAGCGCATCCAGATTGGATTTTCCATCATCCTCGGCATAGTCAATCGCACGGACGCCACCAATATACTTTGGATTTGTCGAGGGAGGATGTTTATCAAAATATTCATGACCAACTCCACCGGCTGTTGGCTGAGCATGATATTGATTATATCAAGTGGGATATGAATCGCTATATGACAGAGGTCTTTACATGTACACGGGAGGCAGAGCGGCAAGGTGAGACCTTCCATCGCTATATTCTCAATCTCTACCGTTTATATGATAGCCTGATAGCAGCTTTTCCGACAGTTCTGTTTGAGTCTTGTTCAAGTGGTGGAGCTAGATTTGACCCGGGGATGCTCTACTATGCACCGCAAACCTGGGTCAGCGATGACACGGACGCCATGGAACGCTTGAAAATCCAATATGGGACGAGCATGGTCTATCCTTTAAATAGTATGGGTTGTCATGTGTCAGCTAGTCCAAATCAGCAGTTGGGGCGAGCTACTCCGCTAAACACACGTGCCAATGTTGCATTCTTTGGAAGTTTTGGCTATGAATTGGATTTGTTTGAGTGTAGCCAAGAAGAGTTGGAAGAGATGAAAGAACAGATTGCCTTTTACAAGGCTCACCGTGAGATTTTCCAACACGGTATCTTTACTCGTCTGAAAAGTCCATTCGATGGAGAAATAACGGCTTGGCAGGTCCAATCCTCGGATGGTCAACAAGTCATCGTGGGCTATTATCGTCGGTTAACAACTGCTAATCTCTCCTATCAACGCTTACGCTTGCAGGGGTTGGAAGAAGATGCGGTCTATCACCTTGATGGAGAAGTTTATACTGGTAGCCAATTAATGCATACAGGTTTGTCAATTCGACATGGGGACCATGTTGGAGACAATAAGGACTTTACTTCTTGTTTGATGGTCCTCCAGAAACAACAGTAGCCTCCCTATCCATAGGCCCAGCTATCGGCTGGGTCTATTTTATGCAGAAAGTACATCAATAAGGGCAAGGCCTCTACTTATACTCTTCGAAAATCAAAATTATCCGTTGTCAACTTGCCTTGATGAACTCCAGTTCTATCTTCGCCTTCGTTTTCTAGGCTACTTTTGATTTTCATTGAGTATTAGCTATAAGAATTCTTGAAAAACGAGTTGCAATGTGAGAAAATGAGAGAATAATTCTTCAATCAATTAGTGAGGGGAAGGGAGATAATGAATGAAGAAATATGCTTTTCGTGAAGGGATGCGCGATGCCATTCCCACTGTATTAGGCTATGCCAGTATTGGTCTAGCCTGCGGAGTCGTATCGGTCAATTCGGGCATTTCTACTGTGGAGATGGGGCTGATGAGCCTATTAATCTATGCCGGGAGTGCTCAATTTGTCATGTGTGCCATGATTTTTGCAGGCGCGCCTTTGTTATCCATTGCAGTAACCGTTTTCTTTGTCAACCTGCGTAATTTTCTGATGTGCTTGCATGCGACAACTATTTTTCAAGGAAATCGTTTAGGATCGAATATCTTGATAGGATCCTTTGTGACGGATGAATCCTATGCAGTTCTTTTGCGTAAGCAGATTGAGCATCATACCATTACTCCAGAATGGATGTACGGAAATAATTTTGCAAGCTACGCCTCTTGGGTTACATTCACGACTCTCGGCAATCTGATTGGTGGTCTCATTCCAAATCCTGAGCAGTTTGGATTGGACTTTGCCTTGGTTGCCATGTTTGTCGGTATTTTTGCAGGTCAGTTAGAGGCTATGGTTCGGACCATTCCGCTGAAAAAAATTGGCTTGATTCTGCTGGCAGTTGGTCTGGGCTATATCGGTCTGTCTATGGTGGTGTCGTCCTATGTGGCGGTGCTCTTGGCGACACTCTTAGGTTGCTTTGTGGGGGTGATGATTGATGATAAAAACTAACATTTTACTGATTATTCTGATGGCGGCGCTGGTGACTTGGGTGCCACGTGTCCTACCTTTTGTACTGACGCAAAATAAATCTCTCCCTCAAAAGTTGGTGAAATTCCTCAGCTTTTTGCCAATCACTATCATTTTTGCATTGACCCTCTCCAGTATTATGGATGAGAAAGTTGGCTCCTTGCCAAGTTTTCTCCCTGTGGAAAGCTTGGCTATTCTTCCGACATTTTTTGTGGTTTTGAAAACAAAAAATATCCTTTTAGCAGTCTTGGTTGGTGTTGTTACAACCGCGGTGTTACGTTTGATATTTTAGGAGGTTTTTATGGTAAAAGAAAATGCCAAAGGTGTCGGACTTTGTTTCCTTTTGGCTTTGGCGGGTCAGTGGTTAGGTCATTTATTTCCACTTGTAGGTGGGCCTGTTTTTGCCCTTCTAATCGGGATGAGCCTGTATCCCTATTTTTCAAGTAAAAATGCATTTCAGTCAGGCTTAACCTTTACTTCCAAGAAAATTTTACAGTATGCTGTGATTTGTTTGGGATTTGGATTAAACTTATCAGCGGTCTTGGCAGTGGGTCGTCAGTCTCTTCCAATTATTCTTTCAACCATCAGTTTCGCTTTGTTTTTGGCATTTTTGATGTGGAAATGGTTGCCGATTTCATCTCCTCTGGCGACCTTGATTGGCGTTGGTACCTCTATTTGTGGAGGGTCAGCCATTGCGGCGACAGCTCCCATTATTCAGGCAGATGATGAGGATGTGGCACAAGCTATCTCGGTCATCTTTCTTTTTAATGTCTTGGCAGCTTTGGTCTTTCCGACCCTGGCAACCTGGCTTGGGTTTTCGACAGATTCGGGTCAGGCCTTTGGGATGTTCGCCGGAACGGCGGTCAATGACACTTCCTCTGTGACAGCAGCGGCTTCGACCTGGGATAGCTTATATGGTCTAGGCAGTCAGACCTTAGATACAGCAGTGACGGTTAAGTTAACACGAACTTTAGCCATTATCCCGATTACAACAGTCTTAGCAATTTGGCAAACCCGAGGAAAGGGTCTCAAGGCAGATAAGAAGTCCCTCCTGACAGGTTTTCCGACCTTTATCTTGTATTTTATCTTAGCTAGTCTAATCACAACGATAGCGGGTGGATTTGGTATAGGGGCAGATTGGTTTGCTCCGTTGAAGTCCCTCTCTAAATTTTTCATTTGTATGGCTATGGTGGCGATTGGTTTGCGGACAAATGTGTTTGCCTTGGTGAAAAATGGCAAAGCGGCTCTCCTGGTCGGACTAGTTTGCTGGCTGGGAGTGACTGTGTTGACACTGGTCTGGCAAGCGATTTTGGAGATCTGGTAAGAGAAATGTGAGTGGGAAAGACATTATTTCCTATTTCAAACAATTTTTGAGAAGTAAATAGCAGTGCCACAGGTTTTTTGTCGCTCGGTTTTTGGTACCGTTGAACAACTCAAAACTAGTTATGGTTTGTTTAAAATGTAATTAAATTATCTTTTTAAGTAGGCTGTTTACACGATATTTGTTTTCCTTTATATAAATATGATAGATTTTCAGTAAATTTTTCAAAAAAAACTCAAAAATAACAGATTTTTTCTTGTATCTTTGAGGCATAAGGAGTATAATGGTGACGGTATTCAAGTAGAAATTTTATATACTCTGGATGAAAATATTCTGTCTACTTTAAAATAAATAATCTACTGGGTATCCTTCTGCTAAGTTTTTAAAGCAGGAGGTGTGTTTTTGTACATGGTGTTACAGGAACTAGAAATGATGGCATTCGCCAGTAAAATATAGGAGGATATCATGTCTTATAAAGATATGTTCAGAAAAGAACAACGTTTTTCTTTTCGTAAATTTAGCTTTGGTCTAGCTTCGGCAGTCATTGCAAACGTTATTTTGGGAGGAGCAATCGCAAACAGCCCAGTTGTTCATGCTAACACAGTGACAGAAGCAGAGGCAGCTGTAGCACCAGCTAACCAAGACCTTGGAAATGAGACTAAAACGGAAGAAGAACCCAAGGAACCAATCGAAGCAGTTCGCGCGGACGGAGAAAACCGTGCAGCTGAAATCTTGCCGGAGGCGCTGAATGCTAGTGTAACAAACCAAGCCCCAGTTATTCCGACTATTGGGGATCTTCCTAAAGATGCGAGTGGTCAGAATGTTTCTGGTAAGGCAACTGATAATAAGATTTATCGTGTTGTATACGTTTTTGGTAATGTAGCAGGGACTACGGAGACAGAAGATGGTAAACAAAATGCAGCTCCAACATTTAATAGAACTGATGCAACCAAAACTTTTCCAATCACAGATGCAGAAGGGAATATCCAAACTGTTTCGTATGAAGTTCCATCCGATATTGTAAGCTATACCTTGGATAAACCAGATTCTATCATTACTAATGGCAATCCGACCCCAATAGAAAGTTTATCTCATCCACTTGGAACTGCTAACCTTACTCAAGATGGTTATATGACAGGAACTTTCCCGTGGGATTCAGGTGAACTCGCGGGTCGTCGTATTAAAGTGACGGATACAGCTGATAATACTACTAAGAGTAATCCATTCTTTATAGTTGCATATACAATCAAGCCAGTAGATGATAAACCTCTAGCAGTATCAAACTCTTCTGAGCTGACTGAACAGGCTATTTTTGATAAGTTGGTTGTCGATAAGTCTGCTAAAAAAACTTCAAATAGTGCTCTTGTAATTGATTCTAGCAACTACAAACATTCAATTGCAGGTTATCGTACCGTAAATTCTAATGGAACAAAAACAGAAATAGTAGAGAAAACAAATCTATCTGATTTCCCAACTGAAGGTAAATACGAAGTTCGAGTAAAAACAACCAATGTTTACGGTCAAACTATCTATAACTGGATTCCTGTAAATGTCTATAAAATGGAGACCGAAGACATCAAGGAAATTCGGAAGTATACAGACTATCAGGCCCCAATTCATGACATCATGAAAATTGGTCAGACTGGCGAAGAAGCAGTAGTAACTTTGAAAGACATTCCATCCGATTTCAGTATTGCAAACTTCAATCTGAAGGATGGAATGGCGGAAGAGCTTGCTAAACGTAACTTGGAATTTGTAAAAAATGATGTAGTTGTAGAAACTGATACTGATGGAGACGATGCTAAAGAAGGTATTGTTGGTTACATTCGACCAAAAACTGGTGGGGTAAATAGTGGTGTAGCAACTTATACAGGTTCAAGCAACCTTACTTATAAATTCACTTATAAGGCTGTTGAAACCAAAGATGTAGCAAATGCCGCAGAGGCTAAAACTCTCGAATTAGATTACACCATCTTATTCATAGATACTAAAGCACCAGTCATGACACCTAAATCAGAGTACATCCGTTTTGTTGGTGAAGAGTATAAAGTAAGCGTTCCAGGTACGGATAATGCCTTCCTAAATCCCAATAAAATCAACGGAACTCTCTCAATTTTGAAAGATGGAGAGTTAGGTTCTCTTGTATCATCAGACTTAGGTACAAACACTAAGATTACTTCAGAACTGGATCCTATGGGAGCAACTGCAAACCAAGGGGATGACGGTCAATCTTCAACTAAGTTTAACGTTAACATCACAGGAACGGGTCCGTCAGTAGAAGGAACCGGTACATACAACCTTCGTGTCGGTGACGACAACTTCCCTGCAGGTCCAGATACAGGGCTTGTTAATGGTAAAAAACAAGAGAACGTTGCCTTGACACCTGTAAAAGTTACCTTCGTAAAACATGCTACGGTGTCAACACCAGTTTCTGTTGAAAATCCAGCTAACTTAACGCCAGAAGAAAAAGCCGCAGTTATTGCTCAAATCAAGAAAGACAACGCAGACAACGAAAAATTGAAAGCCTTGCCAGAATCAGCATTTACAGTTAACTCAGATGGTACTGTGTCAGTTGACTACAGTGCCGGTGGTGTCAATGTTGATGGTGCGACAGACATTATTAAGAATGCTACCGCAAACTTGGCAGATACACGTAATGAAGCAAAAGCTAAAATTGATGCTAAATTAGCTGAAACTAAAGCAGCTATCGAAGCAAAACGTGATGAAGCGTTTTCTAAAATTGATGATGACATTTCCTTGAGAAAAGAACAGAAACAGGCTGCTAAGGCTGCTGTTACTGCCGTTGCTGGGGATGCTTTGAAAGAATTAGACAACAAGGCGACAGAAGCAAAAGAAACCATTGATAAAGCAACAACTGTTTTGGAAATTGATGACGCTAAGACTAATGGTGAGATCAGTCTGGACAATGCAGAAGATGCGGGTGAAAAAGCTATTGATAGGGCGAAAGATAAAGCAGAGGCAATAGCGGTAGTTGAAAACAAAGCATTCGAAGCGTTGGAAAAAGTTAACAATAATCCAAATTTGTCAGACGATGATAAACAGGCGCACTTTGACGACATTAACGCAACTAAAGAAACTGCAATTGAGAAGATTAATAACACTGAAGATGCTGAAGAAATTACGGCAGCAATTGACGAAGCGGAAATTGCATACAAAGAAGATATTCTTAACGCAGCCCAACTTGATGCTTTGAATAAGCTTGAAAAAGATAGCGAAGAAACTAGGGCAGCTATTGATGCTAATCCAAACCTAACTCCGGAAGAGAAAGCAAAAGCTATTGCTAAGGTAGATGAGCTTGTTAATAACGCCGAATCTGACATTTTGTCGAAGCCTACCCCAGAAACAGTTCAAGCAGTGGAGGATAAGGCTGACAAAGATCTTGCCAAAGTAGAACTTCAAGCAGCAGCAGACGATGCGAAGAAAGGCATTGAAGCCAATCCGAATTTGACTCCAGAAGAGAAAGAATCAGCTAAGAAAGCAGTAGAAGATGCGGTTAAGGTGGCGACAGACGCTATTGATAAGGCGTCAACTCCAGCCGAAGTTGACACAGCGACAAGCAATGGAGTGAAGGCTATTGATGCAGAAGAGTTTAAAGCTACTCAGAAAGATGCTAAGAACAAGATTGCCAAAGAAGCAGAATCAGCTAAGAAAGCGATTGACGACAATCAAAACTTGACTCCAGATGAGAAGGAATCAGCTAAGAATGCAGTGGAAGAGGCGGCTAAAGTAGCAACAGACGCAATTGATAAAGCGTCAACTCCAAATGCAGTTCAAGTAGAAGAGGACAAAGGTGTAGCGGCTATCAATTTGATTACTGCTAAGGCAGATGCTAAAGGTACCGTTGCTGCTAAGTTGGCAGATGAAATCAAAAAGCTCAAAGATAAGCAAGCAGAAGCAGAAAAAGCCATCGATGCGTCAACTATGACTAATGAGGAGAAAGCAATCGCTAAGAAGGCTCTTCAAGATGTTGTAGATAAAGGAAAAGCAGAGCTTGAAGACGCAGCTAGGGTAGCAACAAATGAGATTCATGAAGCTACTACTACAGAAAAAGCGAAAGCGGCTGCACTTGCTGGCGAAAAGAGCTTGACAGACACAGGTAAAGCAGCTAGAGATGCAGTTGAATTGGCTAAGGATAAAGAATTAGCTAAGGAAGCAATCCGAACAGAAGAAGAAGAAGCTACTAAAATAGTAGAGAAGCTTGCAGAAGATACGCTCAAAGCTATCAAGGAAGATCCAAACTTGTCAGATGAAGCTAAGGAAGCTGAAATTAAAAAGCTAACTGACGCTGTGAGAAAAACTTTAGCAACCATTCATGACAATGCAACTACGGCTACGCAAGAAGCAGAAAAAGCTCAAGCCCTAGCAGATCTTGAAAAAGCTAAAGAAACACAGAAAATTGCAGATAAGGCTGCGATTGATGAGTTGAATTTACTTGTGAAAGATGGTGAGCTTGAAGTTACTAAACGAGATGCTAAGAACAAGATTGCTAAAGATGCAGCCGCCGCTAAAGAAGCCATTGCAACCAATCCGAACCTGACAGATGCAGAGAAGAAAACCTTCACCGATGCGGTAGATGCAGAAGTAGCCAAAGCTAACGACGCTATTTCAGCTGCAACCAGCCCAGCAGATGTTCAAAAAGAAGAGGATGCAGGTGTTGCAGCCATTGCAGAAGATGTTCTCGACGCAGCGAAACAAGATGCGAAGAACAAGATTGCCAAAGATGCAGCCGCTGCTAAAGAAGCCATTGCAACCAATCCAAACTTGACAGATGAAGCTAAGGAAGCTGCTAAGAAAGCAGTAGATACAGATGCCCAAACTGCAACAGATGCTATTGATAAGGCGCTAAAACCAGACGCAGTTCAAGCCGAGGAAGATAAAGGCGTAGGCGCAATCGCCAAAGATGTTCTTGACGCAGCGAAACAAGATGCTAAGAACAAGATTGCTAAAGAAGTTGACGCCGCTAAGTCAGCTATTGACGCTAATCCAAACTTGACTCCAGAAGAGAAGGAGTCAGCTAAGAAAGCAATAGATACCGATGCTCAAGCCGCGACAGCCGCTATTGATAAAGCATCAACTCCAGATGCAGTTCAAGTAGAAGAGGACAAAGGTGTAGCAGCTATCAATTTGATTACTGCTAAGGCAGATGCTAAAGGTGCCGTTGCTGCTAAGTTGGCAGATGAAATCAAAAAGCTCGAAGATAAGCAAGCAGAAGCAGAAAAAGCCATTGATGCGTCAACTATGACTGATGCGGAGAAAGCAATCGCTAAGAAGGCCCTTCAAGATGTTGTAGATAAAGGAAAAGCAGAGCTTGAAGACGCAGCTAGGGTAGCAACAAATGAAATTCATAAAGCTACTACTGCAGAAGATGCGAAAGCGGCTACACTTGCTGGCGAAAAGAGCTTGACAGATACAGGTAAAGAAGCTAGAGATGCAGTTGAATTGGCTAAGGATAAAGAATTAGCTAAGGAAGCAATCCGAACGGAAGAAGAAGAAGCAACTAGAATAGTAGAGAAGCTTGCAGAAGATACGCTCAAAGCTATCAAGGAAGATCCAAACTTGTCAGATGAAGATAAGCAAGCCGAAATTAAAAAGCTAACTGACGTTGTGACAAAAACTTTAGAAACCATTCATGACAATGCAACTAAGGCTACACAAGAAGCAGAAAAAACACAAGCCCTAGCAGATCTTGAAAAAGCTAAAGAAACACAGAAAATTGCAGATAAGGCTGCGATTGATGGGTTGACTTCACTTGTGAAAGATGGTGAGCTTGAAGCCGCTAAACAAGATGCTAAGAACAAGATTGCTAAAGAGGCAGAATCCGCTAAGTCAGCGATTGACTCCAATCCAAACTTGACAGACGCAGAGAAGGAAGCTTCTAAGAAAGCGGTAGATGCAGATGCTCAAGCTGCGACAGACGCAATTGCTAAGGCATCAACTCCAGATGCAGTTCAAGCCGAGGAAGATAAAGGCGTCTCAGCTATCGCTACAGATGTTCTTGACGCAGCGAAACAAGATGCTAAGAACAAGATTGCCAAAGAAGTTGATGCAGCTAAAGAAGCAATTGATGCCAATCCGAACCTGACAGATGCAGAGAAGGAAGCTTCTAAGAAGGCGGTAGATGCTGATGCTAAAGTTGCGACAGAAGCAATTGATGCTTCAACAAGTCCAGTCGAAGCGCAATCGGCAGAGGATAAAGGCGTAGGTACTATCGCTACAGATGTTCTTGATGCAGCTAAACAAGATGCTAAGAACAAGATTGCTAAAGAAGTTGACGCCGCTAAGTCAGCAATTGATGCCAATCCGAACTTATCAGATGCAGAGAAGGAATCAGCTAAGAAAGCGGTAGATGCTGATGCTAAAGCTGCGACAGAAGCAATTGATGCTTCAACAAGTCCAGTCGAAGCGCAATCGGCAGAGGACAAAGGCGTAGGCGCTATCACCAAAGATGTTCTTGACGCAGCGAAACAAGATGCTAAGAACAAGATTGGTAAAGAAGTTGATGCCGCTAAAGAAGCAATTGATGCCAATCCGAACTTATCAGATGCAGAGAAGGAATCAGCTAAGAAAGCAGTGGATACAGCTGCCCAAGCTGCGACAGAAGCAATTGATGCTTCAACAAGTCCAGTCGAAGCGCAATCGGCAGAGGATAAAGGCGTGGGCGCAATCGCCAAAGATGTTCTTGACGCAGCGAAACAAGATGCTAAGAACAAGATTGCCAAAGAAGTTGATGCAGCTAAGTCAGCAATTGATGCCAATCCGAACCTGACAGATGCAGAGAAGGAAGCTTCTAAGAAGGCGGTAGATGCAGATGCTCAAGCTGCGACAGCCGCAATTGATGCCTCAACAAGTCCAGTCGAAGCACAGTCAGCCGAGGATAAAGGCGTAGGCGCAATCGCCAAAGACGTTCTTGATGCAGCGAAACAAGATGCTAAGAACAAGATTGCCAAAGAAGTTGATGCAGCTAAGTCAGCAATTGATGCCAATCCGAACCTGACAGATGCAGAGAAGGAAGCTTCTAAGAAGGCGGTAGATGCAGATGCTCAAGCTGCGACAGCCGCAATTGATGCCTCAACAAGTCCATCCGACGCACAATTAGCCGAGGATAAAGGCGTCTCAGCCATCGCTAAGGATGTTCTTGACGCAGCGAAACAAGATGCTAAGAACAAGATTGGTAAAGAAGCAGAATCCGCTAAGTCAGCCATTGACTCCAATCCGAACTTGACAGATGCAGCTAAGGAAGCGGCTAAATCTGAAATTGATAAAGCTGTTGACGAAGTGATTGCTTTAATCAATGGTGTTAGAACTCATCAAGAGTTGGAAAAAATCAAACTTCCAATGGCAGCTCTAATTAAACCAGCTGCGAAAGTAACACCAGTGGTTGATCCAAATAACTTGACTGAAAAAGAAATTGCTCGTATCAAGGCATTCCTTAAAGAGAACAATAACCTCCCAGAAGGAACAGAGATTAATGTTTCTAAGGATGCTTCAGTGACAATTAAATATCCAGATGGAACTATTGATTTGTTATCACCAGTAGAAGTTGTGAAGCAGGCAGATAAAACTGCTCCTACGGTCGCAAATGATGGCAAAGGTAATATTGTGATTGTACCGTCTGAAAAAGCTGTTGAGATTGTTGTTTCATACGTAGATAACAATGGTAAGCCGCAAACTGTAGTTGTTACGAAAGGTACGGATGGTTTATGGACAGCAAGTAATACAGTGGTGATTGTGGACCCTGTGACTGGGCAAGTAATCGTTCCAGGTTCTGTTATTAAGTCAGGTACAGTTGTTACAGCATACTCTAAAGACGAGGTTGGAAATAGTTCTGATTCAGCAGAAGCTGAAGTTGTGGCAGTAGACGAAAATAATTCTGCAGCAGGAGTGAAAGTTAAATCAGTTACTACAAATGCTAATAATGTTGAGAAGAAAGCTAAGCAATTACCGAATACTGGTGAGGAAGCAAATTCAGCAACTTCACTCGGATTAGTAGCTCTTGGACTCGGATTAGCACTTCTTGCAGCAAAGAGAAGAAGAGACGAAGAAGCTTAAGATAAGCTCTTCCTCAGAACTCTTTTGGAAGCTACAATTTCCCTAGAATATAGTAGCACGATACTCTTTTGTAGCAAGGAAATTCCCTCACTAAGATTGGTAGGTATCAGTTATTATCTATCGAAACCCCAAAATCCAAAGTCATTCGACTTTGGATTTTTTTGATACGACATGCTCGTCATACCTAAAAAACAGCCTTCTCTTGCGAGAGGCTGTTTTTATGCTTTCAATCTAAAAGTCTGCGGAGCTTTTTTCAATAAAATCCAGTAACCGATGCTAACATAGGCAATCATAGCCAGGGAAACCAGCAGGATATAGGTGTGGCTGCCTACATTGATTCGGGAGTTGAGATAGGCCATCCAGTAGAGAGCACCGCTGAGAAATTTATAGAGGGGATTGACCACATCCATGTCATTGGTAAAAGGCTGGAGGATATAGTAGATAAAGAGATCGTGGAAGGAAAAGAGGGCTGTCAAACTCAGCAGGAGCAGTGCGGTCAGAAGAATGGTTTCCAAGCTGAAAGCAAACCGCCCCAGCACCATGATAGCCAAAAAGAGGCTGGTCGCAAAGATGAGATTGAGCTTGCAGGTTTGCAAAAATCGGTAGTTAAAACCAGCGATAATAGTCTTAGCTTCTCGATAGAAGGGATAGTGAAGCATGGAAATATCGCAGTTGACAAAGACCATTTGAGCAACCACCTTGCCCGACGAAGCCATGTACATAATCATAAAGGAAAAAGGGAGGCAACGCAGGAGGACGGCATCGGTTAGGTCAAAAGGCACCAGATAGTAGCGGACGGCTTCCAAACCGACCAGAATCACCCCTACTGCCAAGACCCAGTTCCGCACCTTCTTATAGAGGATTTTTTTGTAGCGGTCAAATAGCAGAGCGTTTAGGTAGGTCATGCCAGACAGGTGGGATAGGTCTTTTCCCTTTTCTGTGCTGAGCTCTGCCTGCATCTGCAAACCCTGGCGAGTATATTCATTGCCCTTGGTCATCTCAAAAATCTTCTTATCTATTTGCAAGGACTCGTCCATACAGTAGGAAAGATAGTCTAGGTGGTTGGTTTGTTGCTTCAAGTAGCTATAGCCCCACCAAATCAAAAGGGGTTGGATAAGTAGGATAGGGACGAGCATTCCTAGTGAGAGCTTATTACGGAAGACGATAGCTAGAACATATAAAACAAAAATAATCATGAGCCATAGCCAAGAATGCCACAAATTGCGACGGGAAAAGATACGACGTTCAAAGAGCAGACGATTGAGGGCATGGCCAGTTAGATGACCTGCCAGCACTGTCATCAAACCAATGGGAAAAACTAACCACTCCTTGGTTATCATGCAAAAAATGGTTAAGGCTGGCAGGTAGTAAATAGTGGTTAGGATAGGCTCGATAAAAAGTTGGCTTTGAAGAAAGCTGGATTGTGACAGGCTGAAATTCTGCATAAATTCTCGATCTGCTTTAGAGATAACAGGGTCTAAGCTCTTCCCAAAACGATAGCTTAGTCCGACAAACAAAAGCCAGAACATAAAGCCAAGGAGCCAAGTGTTTGGGAGAATTTTCCAAAAGGTCAGCTCCCCGTTGACTAGCATATTCATCCAGAAAGAAGCATGGTAGAAATGAAAGAGCAACCAAATTCCCTTGACCAGAAAGCGACTGGGGATGGAGAGGATGTGCAGGACCAAAAAGAGACCAGACTTAAAGCTGTAAGACTTGAAAATACTTTCTGGAATGCTCTTTCCCACAAGTGGCAGTTTCCGTAGATAGTAGAAAAATCCGTTGACTGACCGATAGAGGTTATATTTTTCCTGATACCAAGAATAACGTAATATTGTTTTCATAGGTTTCTCCTAATCTGCTGTCAGCAAGGTAACCACTTCCTGTTCAAAGTCAGGGTCGTGAAGTTTGTCGCTCGGAACTGCTTGCAATTCTTGGTGATGGAGCAAAACAATCTCATCACAGAGGTCTTGAGCCAGTTGTAAGATATGGGTGGAAAATATAATGACGGAATCCTTTTTGGCTTCCCGAATTAGCTGCTTAAACTCGTGTGCAGCCACAGGGTCAAAGGACGTCAGCGGCTCATCCAAGAGAAGGACAGGTGGCTGGACAATCAAAGATAGGAGTAACTGGACCTTGTTCTGCATACCGTGTGAAAAATCCTTGAGCAGGCGATGCTGGTCTTCTTCTCCAATACCGACCAAGTTTAGCCATTCTTCTGGACTACGAGGAGATTTGAGTTTATCCTTGTGAATGTCCATATAGAATCGGACAAACTCGTAGGCAGTCATAAAAGCAGGTAATTGTGGATAGGTCTGGGTAAAACCGATGTCTGTATTATCGTAGTCAAGAGTTTCTTCGCCTTTTACAAACTGAATCGAGCCACTATCCAAGGTCAGATTTCGGGCAATGCAGTTAAACAAGGTTGTCTTACCAGCCCCGTTCCGTCCTAGCAAGCCGTAAATCTTGCCTTGTTCAAATTGAAAACTAGCATCCTCCAGAATAATCTTGTGGTCAAATTTTTTGGAAATAGAAGAAAGTTTCAGTTGCATAGCCAATCTCCTTTTGTTATATTGTTATGGAATTATCATACAATAATAAACAAAAAAATTCAAGCAAATTTTTGCTTGAATTTTTCAGTCATGAAATAATTAGTAGTGTACTACTCAAAGGAAATCGAACTCAGACTAGCTCCAAAGGTTCGGGGAACCTTTGGAGGTTGGAGATAAGGCGAACAAAGTTCGCTACAAAAAGGTTCGGGGAACCTTTGGAGGTTGGAGATAAGGCGAACAAAGTTCGCTACAAAAAGGTTCGGGGAACCTTTGGAGGTTGGAGATAAGGCGAACAAAGTTCGTGACACTAGATGTAGATAGAACGCTGCTACCTTTTATTTTTAGGTAGCAGGCTGTAAAGCTCCACTGGAGCTTTACACTCATCAAATCAAGTCAACAACGTCTGAGTTTGATTTACGAAGAGTAGGAACTTCCTGCCACCCAGCCAGTTGCAAGACAGTAGGTAATGTTAAAGCCGCCGGTGTGGGCGTTGATGTCCAGGACCTCGCCTGCAAAGTGGAGGCCTGGGACTTTCTTGCTTTCCAAGGTTTTGGGATTGATTTCCTTGAGGTCAACGCCGCCCTTGGTCACGAAGGACTTGGCCAGAGACATCTTGCCTGTAATCTTGATAGGTAGGGCTTTGAGGAGGGTGACCAGTTCAGTCAGTTCTTTTTGGGAAACTTGTTTAACCTTGCTATCGTAGTTTTCAGCGAAAAAGTCTGCTAGGCGGTCTGGCATGAGTTCTCGAAGGGCATTCTTGACGGATTTTTCCCTGTTGGCTTCTAAATGCTCAAACAAATCTTGTTCAGAATGGGTCGGCAGAGCATCGAGAAATACGGTTTCGCCGCCTTTGACAAAACTGGACAAGCGAAGGGCAGCGGGTCCCGACAGGCCAAAGTGGGTAAAGAGCAGGTCGTGGGTGATGACGTGCTTGCCGTAGGTCAGAGTGACGTCGTCCAGGGAAATGCCTTGGAGCTTCTTGTGGGGGAAGTCAGTCAGGACGGGGCTTTCTGCAGCCTCAATCTCCGTGACTTCCAGCTTGAAGTGGCGGGCAATGTCGTGACCAAAGCCAGTCGAGCCAGTGGAAGGATAGGTCTTGCCGCCAGTGGTGACAATCAGCTGGGGAGCTGTAAAAGTCTCCTCGCTGGTCTTGACATGGAAGAGGTCATCAATCTTGCGGACGGAAACCACCTCAGTTCCTGTGCGGATGTCCACGCCATTTTCCAGCATCTTCATCTCCAGACACTTGATAATGGTTTGGGAACGGTCGGTGGTCGGAAAGACACGGCCGTGGTCCTCCACCTTGAGCTTGACCCCATTTTCCTGAAAGAAATTTATAATATCATGGTTATCAAACTGGGAGAAGACGCTATATAGGAAGCGACCATTTCCAGGAATACCAGCCAGCAGGTCTTCCAAAGTGCCGTTGTTGGTCACGTTGCAGCGTCCGCCACCTGTGCCAGATAGCTTCTTGCCCAAACGCTTGTTTTTTTCGAGGAGCAGGGTCTTCTTACCGTAAAAGCTGGAAGAAATCGCGGCCATCATGCCCGCAGGTCCCGCTCCGATAATAATGGTATCTACTGTATTCATGCTTTTATTGTATCATATTTTCATCAAGAAAGTAGTTTGAGTCTTTGCTATGATTTGTGGAGTTTTTCCTTGAAATTGCGGAAGACCATTGACGGGATAGGGGAGTATACTTAGACCAAGGGAAATTAGTTTTTATCAAGAGCCTGTATGTACAAGCAAAGTATTTTTGTGGAGGCTGCATTGTGAATCCAGGTTCTAACAATTCCGTCTGTAGCATGAAAGAAAGTAGGTAGAAGAATGGTAACTGAGCAAAGAGAGTATCGTTTTCCAGCAGGTTTTTTGTGGGGCTCCTCCACTTCAGGGCCTCAAAGTGAGGGAAGCGCAGCTGGTGATGGAAAGGGGTGGAATAACTGGGATTACTGGTACAGTCAGGAACCTGAGCTCTTTCACCAGCAAATAGGACCGGAACAAACATCGACTTTCTATGAACATTTCCAGTCAGATTTGGATTTGTTGGTGGAAACAGGTCATAGTATTTTTCGCACCTCTATACAGTGGTCACGTCTGATTCCGGAAGGGATAGGCGAGGTCAATCCGCAAGCTGTGGAGTTTTATAGGGCTGTATTTGCAGGTATTCGAGAGCGTGGGATAAAGCTTTTGGTCAATCTTTATCATTTCGATTTACCTTATGTCTTACAGGAAAAAGGGGGCTGGGAAAATAAGGAGATTGTCTGGGCCTATGAGGCTTATGCTCGCCAGTGTTTCAGCCTCTTTGGGGATCTGGTGGATCATTGGATTACCTTTAATGAACCCATTGTTCCAGTAGAATGTGGCTATCTAGGAAGCTATCATTATCCTTGCAAGGTGGATGCAAAGGCAGCTGTGGTCGTAGCGTATCATACTCAACTGGCTAGTTCTTTGGCTGTTCGGGCCTGTCACCAACTACACCCAGACCACAAAATTTCCATTGTTCTTAATCTTACTCCTGCCTATCCAAGAAGTCAGAGTCCAGAAGATTTACAGGCAGCGCGGATTGCTGAGCTATTTCAAACGAGAAGCTTTTTGGATCCATCTGTTTTGGGACAATACCCGAGGGAACTGGTTGATATTCTTGAAAAACACGGTTTACGTCCAGAAGTGACAGAGGAGGAATTGACCATTATCAAAGAAAATAGGGTTGACTTCCTGGGGGTGAATTATTACCAGCCCCTGCGCGTGCAGGCTCCTTCAGAAGATGGATGGAACGGAGAAGCTACTTTCCTATCCCAATATTTCCAGCCTTATGATAAGCCTGACAAGAAAATTAATCCCCATAGAGGCTGGGAAATTTATGAAGAAGGGCTGTACGACATTGCTAAAAATATCCAGGAAAACTATGGGAATATCGAATGGTTGGTAACGGAGAACGGCATGGGAGTCGAAAGGGAGGATGTTTTTGAAGAAAATGGCATGATTCAGGATGATTATCGGATTCACTTCATGGAAGATCATTTGATTCAGCTCCATCGAGGTATTGATGAAGGAGCGAACTGTAAGGGTTATATGGTCTGGACCTTTATTGACTGCTGGTCTTGGTTAAATGCCTATAAGAACCGATACGGCTTGGTTTCGCTTGACCTTCAAACTCAGAAGCGTACTGTCAAAAAATCTGGATATTGGTTCAAGCAAGTGAGTGCTAAAAATGGTTTTATTAGATAGAATGTATATTTCGTTTCTACATAACATTGCATTGAGATAAGATACTTTTGAGGTTTGTGATTATCCACTAATGCTTGGTAAGAAAATTCCCCTAGATTTGACAGGGATAGGGTTCTGTGGTAATATTTTAATGATACAAACTATGAGAAATGTAAGTACCGAGGATATTATGGGAATCGAAAAAACAGTCAGTGAGTTAGCTGAAATTTTAGGAGTGAGCCGGCAGGCTATGAATAATCGTGTCAAATCACTTCCTGAAGAATTTGTAGATAAAAATGACAAGGGTGTGACCGTTGTAAACCGTGCTGGCTTGATTAAGTTGGAGGAAATCTACAAAACAACCATTTTTGAAGATGAGCCGATTAGTGATGAAGTCAAGCATCGTGAATTGATGGAAATTTTAGTTGACGAGAAAAATGCTGAAATCATCCGCTTATATAGTCAATTAAAAGCCAAAGATAAGCAACTTGCCGAAAAAGATGAACAACTCAAGGTCAAAGATGTACAGATTGCTGAGAAGGATAAACAGTTAGATCAGCAACAGCAATTGACACTAAAAGCTATGGCCGATAAGGAAGTTCTCAAGTTGGAATTGGACGAAGTTAAAGCACAGGCAGAAGAAGTGCAAGCTAAAGGCTTCTTTGCACGTTTGTTTGGAAGATAGATAAGTAAAAAATCAAGCTCTTAGGAACTTGATTTTTTACTTATGCTCTAACCATTCTTCTCTTAAAATTCCATATTTGATAGAATCATGATAATGCCCTTGCCAGTATCGAACCTTGCGGATATGGGCTTCTTTGGTCATGCCTAATTTTTCTGCGGTTCTCATCATGCCCTTGTTGCCAGACCAGGTAGTGAGACCGATGTGTTCCAATTCTGCAAATTGCTGGAAAATGGTATCAATCCAGAGTTGGAGAGCAGCTGTGCCATATCCTTTTCCCCAGACCTTATCGTCATAGATTTCAATCCCGATTTCGAGCCAGCGTGTTGACTGGCACTCCCAGTAATAGCTCACAAATCCGATAGGCAGCTGATCCACTAGGATTGCTCTGACACAATCTTTTTGTAACCACTGGTAGAGTTCAAGTGCTTGAAAATCTTCAAAAGTGGCGCATGCCTGGTAGTCATCAAAATAGGGAGCTGCAAATTCCTTCCAGCGAGGTGCGACTTCACGATGGCCAATCTTCCAAAGTGTATGCAAATAATCTTCAGTCATCGGTGCAATTCTAATCATGAGAACCTCCTTTATTTTTCTAGTCTAGCATATTTGATGAAGGCTTGCAATTCTTGCTAGAATATGGGACACTAGAATCATGAAAAAGATACAACGTGAATTTCAAAAAATATATTACAACTTAGACAAAATCCTTTTGCTCTTTTTTACCCTGTTTACCTTTATGGAATTTGTTTGGATACCGCTCAATTCATGGATTTCTGAGGGACTCTTAGCTATGACAGGGCATGCCTACCTTTCACCGACGAATTTGTTATCGGTATTTGCTGAAAATCTGCTCGTGACAGGCTTGTTTATTCTCCTCTTTTTTGTCAACATTGCCATTGCCTACCTAGAATTGGCTCTATTGTTCACAGGGGTTTGGCAACTGTTGGATGAAAAAGTCAAGCACCTCCCCGACTATTTACGGGATGTACGAGATAGTATGGTGGCGATTATCCGTCACAGTAGCCTACCAAAGGTTCTATTTCTGCTCTTTTACTCAGTTATTCTTCTCCCATTTTTACGCCGGGTATTAAATATCTATTATTTTAATAAAATCGTAGTGCCCCAATTTATCGTAGATTACCTATCTAACACAGTCTGGCTAGGGATATTGATTTTGTTCTTTCTCCTCTTGTTCTTCTGGCTCGCATCACGCTTTATGTACGCTCTGCCGAACATTTATTTTGAACACAGGGGTGTGAAGGAGTCTATCGCTTATTCTTGGGAGAAGACCAGAGGCAGAAAGCAAATCGGTTCATTGTTCCGTCTAATTTGGTTGATTACTTTTCCAGTTCTCCTATTTACAGGAGTAGGAGGACTATTCTATCTTGTGCAACTGTTAGCAGAGCATTTTGTACCAAGTACTTCTTACTGGCTGGCAGTTGTCTGTTACGCACTTCTAAAATTAGCCTACTACGGAGTAGTCGCACTCTTCATGATGGGATTTGTCAGCCTCCTAACAGGAAAACAACTCCCAATCTACCGCCGTAAACGTCTCCGTCATCACCTTCGACTAGCCATTTTGCTCGTATCTGGTCTGGTGTTCGGTACCCAAGGAGCGCTTGCCCTCTACTTTCCCTTTGACACTCTGCCGGTTACCATTTCTCACCGAGGTGTCGATGACGGCAATGCTGTCCAGAACTCTATTGAAGCCCTAGAGAAAACCTCTCAGCTCAAACCAGACTACATTGAGATGGATGTTCAGGAGACAAAGGATGGTCAGTTTATTGTCATGCATGATACGGATTTATTGGCTTTGACGGGCAATCCCGGAGGTACACATGACTATACTCTTGCAGAGTTGACAGGGATGACTGCATCAGAAAACGGCATGGCAGCTCCAGTTCCTTCTTTTGATGAATATCTTGAAAAAGCGGATGAGCTAGGACAAAAATTATTGGTAGAAATTAAAGTGACCAAGGCAGACTCACCAAACCTCACCCGTAATTTCTTACAAAAATATGGTCAACGTTTGATTGCCAAAGGACACCAAATGCAATCATTAGATTACCATACCATTATTAAAATAAAGCAGTATAGCGAGAAATTAGTATCCTTCTTTATTCTTCCGTTCAACTCCATCTATCCGACGACGGTTGCTGACGGCTACACAATGGAGTATACCTCGCTGGATCAAAATTTTATGACCAAGTCTTGGATTCGCGGTAAGTCAGTGTATGCTTGGACACCAAATGATGAGGAGAGTATGACTAAGATGTTGCTGCTACAAGTGGACGGCATCATCACTGACAACATGACCGACCTCCAAAGTCTGATGGAAGAAATGAAAGAGAATCGACGCTATCCAGACCTCTTTTTCCAGCAATTTCAGTCTTTGATTTATAATTTTGAATAAAAAAATCGCGAGAGGAGAGTATGATATACTCCCCTTATAGTGGACAGTGAAAAAAACAAAAATTTTCACTAGAAACTATAAAGGGAGTTTTATTATGTCCAAAAGAAGTCCAAAGTCTGTCTCTGAGAAACTAGAAATTGTTCTACTCCACTTGGAAGCTGGGAAATCACTTAGCTG
>NZ_JAIJZQ010000023.1:0-31641 GCF_019754195.1 Streptococcus sp. 2018037 | reverse complement strand
GACTCCGAAAGAAGTAGCTTTTATCGAAAATTGGATTAACAACTACCCTAAAAAATGCTTGGACTACAAGTCGCCAAGTGAATTTCTTTTGGGTGGCTAACTTCAACTTGAAATTTGGGTTTTTTTGCCAAAACGTATTGATTTAGCTGATTCTTTTGCAATATTCTACTATATATAATGCTTAAAACCATCTAGACAATGATGCCATATGGGGCTGGTATTTCGTATTTTCTTCTATAAATATTGTCATCTTTTTCGTTTCTTTATATAAAATATAAAAGAAGATTGAATAATACCAATCTTCTTCTATAATAATTACACTTATTTTTCATTCTCCAAAGCTGCCGAAACAAAGGCTGTATACAAACCTTCAGGGCGATTAGGACGAGATTGCAGTTCTGGATGATATTGGCAGGCAACGAAGAATTTATTTTCTGGAATTTCAACAATTTCTACCAAACGGTTGTCTGGTGACACGCCTGAGAAAATAAAACCTGCTTTTTCAAATTGTTCACGGAATTCATTGTTAAACTCGTAACGATGACGATGGCGACGTTGTACAACTTCTTGATTATCATAAGCAGCCGCAGCCTTGGAGCCACGTTTGAGCTTGCTTGGATAAAGACCTAAACGGAGAGTTCCTCCTAAATCTTCCACTCCAATTTGATCACGCATGATGTCAATAATTGGATATTTGGTTTCTGGGTCTAATTCAAAGCTATTAGCACCTTCTAAACCGAGAACATGACGAGCAAATTCTACACAGGTCAGCTGCATTCCCAAGCAGACCCCTAGCATTGGCACGTCATTCTCACGAGCATAACGAACAGCTTGTATTTTCCCCTCTGTGCCACGTTGTCCAAAGCCACCAGGAACGATAATTCCTTGTGCTTGTCCTAGACGTTCAGCTACGTTTTCTGCTGTCAAATCATTTGCATTGACCCAATCCAATTCGATAGCAGCATCATTTGCATATCCTGAGTGTTTTAGAGCTTCAACTACAGAAATATAGGCATCTTGTAATTCTACATACTTACCAACTAAAGCGATTTTTACTTTTTTCTGGAGATTAAGAACCTTGTTTACCATCGCTGTCCACTCTGTCATATCTGCTGGAGGTACATCGAGCTTCAAGTGATCGCAAACAATTTGATCCATGTTCTGCGCTTGCATATTTAATGGGATTTGGTAAAGATGTTCGACATCCAAGGACTCAATAACTGCTTCTGGAGCGACATCACAGAATTGTGCCAGTTTATTTTTAATTCCTTGTCCAGCAGGTTGCTCTGTCCGAATTACCAACATGTTTGGCTGAATACCTAGACCACGCAACTCTTTTACAGAATGTTGTGTTGGCTTAGTTTTCATTTCGCCTGCTGCTTTGAGATAAGGCAAGAGTGTTGTATGGATATACATAACATTGTCTGAACCGACATCTGCCTTCATCTGACGAAGCGCTTCAAGGAATGGTAAGCTTTCAATATCACCTACTGTACCACCCACTTCCGTGATGATGACATCTGCATCTGTAGTACGAGCTGCACGCTTGATTTTGTCTTTCAAAGCATCTGTAATGTGTGGAATAACTTGAACTGTCGCCCCTAAGTATTCCCCTTTACGCTCTTTACGGAGGACTTCGCTATAAATTTTACCTGTTGTAACATTTGAATATTTGTTCAGGTTAATGTCGATGAAACGCTCATAGTGCCCAAGGTCCAAGTCGGTTTCTGCACCGTCATCCGTCACAAAAACTTCACCGTGTTGATACGGACTCATTGTTCCTGGGTCAATGTTGATGTATGGATCAAATTTTTGGATTGTTACCTTGAGACCTCGGTTCTTCAATAAACGACCTAGACTGGCTGCTACGATCCCTTTGCCGATAGAGGAAACAACGCCACCTGTTACAAAAATATACTTTGTCATGCAAACTCCTTTTCTACGATTCAGGCTAATAGGAAGCGATTTGTGGGGATACTTCCTGTTAACTTGAAGAAAAAAACAAAAATAGCTCCCTATCGCTAGGGAGCTCCGACCTCAAAAGAGGTGCCCGATAATATCTTATCGTAATTTGGTAGTCTTGTCAAATTATTTTTAAGAATCTATTGATATATAATTCTTATTCGTCGACGACCTCTTCATCTGAATACTCGTCGTCATCTTCACCTAAATCAACATCCTCTTCATCCAATTCGTCATCTGGGATAATTTCGTTGATTTCTGAATCATAGGACTCAACTTCATCTTTTTCGTCATCTGGATTTTCATCATCGTATTCTGATGATACACTACCTGGATAGTTGTCCTCATCTTCCGGATCATCATGTCCATAGTCAATCGCATCATCATCACCGTCCATAAAGGCATTGACGCGTTTCTTCTTGCGTTTTGGTGCATCTTCATCATCTTCTTCAAGAGTGATCACTTCTTCGTCGATCTCATCGATTGCGTACCAAGAACGTAATCCCCATTTGTTTTCGCCAAGTGGAATGAAGCTTCCATCCACATTCAAATCAGAATAGAAGGTTGGGAGGGCTGCGCGAATCTCGCTGTTTGATTTTTCAAGGTAGTTTTGAATTTCATTGACCAAGTCGTTGAAATACATTTCGTTGTCACGTCCACGTTCTTCCAAAATAGCACGGGCTACTTCAATCATGGAAAGTTCGCTTTTTTCTTGTCCTGCAAATACGTTAAGTTCCAAGGCTGTTCTCCTTTTTTGTCTTTCCTTTCTATTTTACGCTAAAAAAGGCAAATAGTCAAAGATAATCTTTATCGTTTTTCTGTAAAAAATACCTGCAGAGCTCAGCGCTACAGGTATTTTGTTTACTATACTTGTTCTTCTAAACTTGGAAGGGAGATGGTCCGTTTGACCCCATCCTTATCTACAAGTCGAACAACTTTACTTGTTGCATCATATTCGAAAGCTTCAAAAGAAACTTTGTAACGGTCTGAGAGCGTGACCAGACTTTGTTCAAAGGTTTTGAAGTCCATGCCAAACTCTTCTGCTCTTCGTTTTAATTCTTCTGTGAACTCGTCAATTTCCTCAGTTTCTTCAGAAATAATTTCTTCATCACTTTCTTCCGTCTCTGTTTCTTCTGTTGATTCAGATGGTGTACTTGGTGTAAATACTCCCCAGCCATCGTCTGAAACAGGGCGTTCTTGTGGATTAGTCATGTAGTACTTAACCGTTGCTAGGAAATCTTCTAGACTATACCCTTCAGGACTTCTTGCACTACCTTGATCAAACCATTTAAAGGATACATAGTGATAGTGATCTTGATGCGGAATTACCAGAGTCCCGTTGCGTACTTCGGTCGCATAGCCAGCATTGTAGGTCAGCGCTTCGAAAGGAACGACTTTCTTCGCTTCAACTCGGTTGTAAATTTCCTCTGCTGTTTCTTTGGCAACTTGTGGCTGTTCTGGCGTTGTTGTCTCGCCTGCACTTTTTCCTGTTTCAGTTGGTGCAGGTGTTGACGGTGAACTAGAATTAGATTTCTCACGTTGAGCTACCATAGCCTCTGCTGGGATCAGCTCGCTTAAGTAATTCAAATCACTCTTGTTAATCCGACGGTAACCATCTGTAATCACACGTGGGATGCGATAGTTATCCGTACCTATTTTCACTTTTGGATCTAATAGGTCTGCCGGGTCAAAAATATAGCCGTCTTTCGTTGTATATTTTCCTGCTGCCTTAGCTTCTGCCAATTCTTCTGCTGAGTGAACAATTTGCCAATTTTTCAAACCTGCACGTTTCTCAATTGGTGTGACATTTTTCGCCAATTCTTCAGCGTCTCGTTTATCAAGAAGAGTTTGTACAGCTTCCAATTCTTCTTTAGATAAATCTTTCTTGGAAATTGAACGCAGAGAACCACCTGTCGCTCTTGGTAGACTGAATGCTTGACTAAAGACAAAACTTGCTGGATCTAGTACGTCTTCCGCCGAGAAGATATAGCCATCATTTGTTGCAAATTTCCCTTTTGCACGTGCATCCATGACTTCTTCTGCGGTGTGAATGATTTGCCAATTTTTCAAGCCTAAGCGGTTTGCTTTAGGTGTTGCATTTAGAATTTGGGGAACAAGATCCGTTGCTTCTCCATCACCATGTCCACTTGTAGTCCAAGCAGATGGACGAATTTCAGGATGTTGCATGATATAGCGGATCGTTGCAATTTGTTCCTTACTCAACCATGTGTAAGGTAGGACGTGGATGTGATCAATGTGTGGAATAATAAAGGATTGTCCAGTATCATAGGTCGCATTCGCTCCCTTCATCGGAATTTGATCCATACCGACCAACATGGCTGGCGTAAGATCTCCTTCTGCAAGCGGTGCAATATCAAAGATATACTGCTTATCTTTTTCTGCCAAGGTCAACTCAGCAAAAGAGATTTTCATCAAATCTAGTTCGTCACGACCATACGTATAAGTTTTTCCACCTACTTCCATTTCATAAACAACTTTTCCAGCCATTTTACGTTTAGCCGTTACTTGTTTGTATTCAAATGCAGGGCGGTTCTCTTCTTGAATTGGTTTTACAGGTTTTGAATCATTCCCTTGACTTGGTGTTGTGGGTTTAGCATCGTTTCCTACTTGTTCAGATGTTTTCGGTGGCACTTGTTTGCCTGCCTTCTCATTAACCCATTCCTCTACTTGCTTGATTTCAAAATCTTCGAGTTCGCCAAAACCAACATAATGGAAATGATCTCCATGACTAGCTATCAACCCTTGATCATCAACTGAGGTAATAGAGGATTTGCTAAAGATGTATCCATCACTTGTAAAATATGCCTTACCATCTAACCCTTTTCCATAAGCAGGAATTTGACGTCCCATATAGGAAACCACTTTCCCTGTTGACTGCTTCGGTTGTGTTGGTAATACTGGTTGTGTAGGCGATGCCGGTTGCGTTGTAACCGTGCCGATTGGTGTTACCGGACGATTTGGTTGTGTCGGTGTGTGTTGGGAGTGACTTGCTTGTGCACCAGAAGAAACACCTGCTCCATTTACACCAATCATTCGAGAAATCTTCTCTTCTAGAGGAGACATCTGGCTGTATGGGATAAAGTGATAATGGTCGCCGTGTGGAACGATGACACCTGCTGCAGTTTTCTTCGTAATCGTTCTTGGGTCAAATACCAATCCATCTGCTTCTACATGGCGTTGAGATAGCGGCGTTGCATCCAATTGAGCCAATAAACTAGCCAAATCCTGACCTTGCCCCGCACTAATTGTTGTCTGTTGAGCTCTATTGTTTCTATCGCCATATTGACTACCACTAGCCGAGCTCACACTTCCTTTTTGATTCCAGTAATCTTGAGCAGCCTTCAATTCGGCAGCTGATAAATCTTTTTTAGGAATAAAGTGGAAATGGTCGCCGTGCGGAACGATAAAACCATCTCCCGTGTCTTCAATAACATCTGTCGGATTAAAGACATAGCCATCGTCTGTTCTGTAGCGGCCGTCTTTACTATTTCCCGCTGCCTGATTCTTACTGTCAGCAGAAGAGATTCCTTTTTGCCGCTCCACTTCTTCTTTGCTACGAACATTTTTATGTTTGCTAGGGTCTTTTAGATAGAGATAGTATTTCCCATCAACTTTTATGACGTAGCCATCCTGGACTTCATTGATGATGTGACTATCTTGTAAAACATAGTTCGGGTCCTTCATGACCAATTCTTCACTAAAAATCGCATCAAAAGGGACTTTACCATTATAGTAGTGGAAATGGTCGCCGTGTGATGTCACATAGCCTTGATCAGTAATTTTAACAACTATCTGCTCGGCATCAATATTTTCCTTGGCAGAAATTTGATCAGGTGTTAATTGTTCCGAGACTGTGCTTTGTGCACTTTGACTATCTTCAATGTAGGACACACGATTTTTTTGCTCTTCCATCGCTTGGAAACGTCCAAGCTGATAGCTACAGAGACTCATCCCTAAAACAAGGACGGCTACGGAGCCAACAACTGCTTTTTTCTTCATTTTTTCTCCTTTCGGTCGATAGAATTCGGCCTTTTATTTTAACTCTTGAGCTAATGTTTCTAAGACTTGCTCTAGATTTTCTAGATAGGTTAAATTATTTTCTGGATCTGCTTCAAGAGGATCCAACACTTTTAAGTCCACACCTGTCGAACTCGCCAATGCCTTGGCAAGCTTATCCGAGGCACCTTTTTCTGTAAAAATTGTTTGTACATTGTAGGTGTCAACAAATTCTTTAATTTCCGCCAATTGTCTAGGGCTTGGTTCCTCCTCTGAAACTCCTGCGATTCCCAACTGCTTCAACCCAAAGCGTTGCGCGGTGTAGGAGAAGGCTGTGTGTTGAGTGACAAATGTTTTTGATGTAGCTTTTGAAAAGATTGGACTATACTTGTCTGCCAACTTTTGCGCTTTTTCTTCCAAAGTTGCAGCATTTTGACGATAATAATCCGCATTCTCAGGATCACTTTCTGCTAGAAGTTCACCAATCGCAACAGCTTCCTGACCAACTAAAACCGGATCCAACCATGTGTGAGGGTCATATAAACTAGCTTCATCAATCCCTTGACCGGCTTCTACGTCTTCTAACCCCGGAACCTTTGTCAGCGGTAAATTAGTCGAAGCCTCCAAAACCTTGACAGATGAACCTTGCAAATTAGGCTCCAAACGTCCTGCCCAGGATTCCAAAATTCGCGAATGATAGATAAAAACATCTGCATCGTATATGGCCTTTATGTCCGCAGCTGATGGTTCATAAGAGTGTATGCCCTGTCTTGAGCCAATCATTCGAACATCATTTTTGCTCCCAGACACTTCCTTAACCAGTGAATAAATTGGGTAAAATGAGGTGACTATCTTCATTCCTGGCTGCACTTGACTCGCTTCCTTCTGAGCCGAGCAAGCTGCTAAAACAAAACCGAATAAGGTCAAAAGACAGGTCCCTACTATTTTCTTAAACATAATTACCTCCTTCTTTAACCAGTTAATTATATAACAAGAACGTTAACTGGTCAAGCATTTTTTTGAGAAAGTCACAGCTATCCGCGAAAACGTGATTTGTATCCCTAGCTATAAACCTCACCTCCAGCGACATCTAAAAACTTTCACCGAACTTCATTCAAGTTAATACTGTGTCATCCCTAACAACTTACTTTTATCTTGTTCTAAAACTGCCAATTCATACAACTTTTTCTTTTGAAATACCTTGCACTACATCAAGCAAAACTTTGAAGAGATGACACATTCTCACACAATAAAAGCACAAAGTCTTCTTTAAGCTCAAGCGAATGAATTGGTAAATCAAGATGATGACTTGCCAATGTTTAGTTATAGACAATATGTAAGATAACCCTTACCAGAGACTACCTCTGTGTGAAATTATAAATATCATCATTTAGTTTTTCTTTTATTACTTCGACGTAAGCCTTGCCTAACTTCAGTTATGCCTGCAGCTCATTGCCTCGTACTAAAAGTAAACTAAAAGACTATAATTAATAATTTGACCCTCGACACATCCCTAATATCGGAATTCTCTTTCCTTTGACCTTTTTTAAACATTGCAATTAAACCACCAAAAATAAGTTTTATGGAATGGAAAACGAGCAACTCCAAATTGGAATTGCTCGTTTTTTAATATGTAAGGACTAATTTTTCCCTATTAGTTCTCGTCTTGACGACATTTTCCATTGAGTGCAAATGTAGCCACCAACATAGCTGTACCTAGTGTTGCAAAAGCTGCCGAGTTATCTTCACCGGTATTCGGCAATTGCGCTTTATTTGTAGAAACTACTGATGTTGGGATGCTGCTATCTTGCGTTGGTGTAGCAGGTGTAGTAGATTTTGGTTTTGAAACTTCTGGTGTTGGAGTCGGAGTGACTGGTTTCAACTCGTAAACGTAAACAACTTTTTGTGCTGTCTCAGTAACTTTACCTGAAACTGGGGCTGAATCTGCTTTGTGTTCCTTGAAGACATAAACATTGCCTGCTTCGTCTTTCAATTCAGTTTCATTCTTTGTTTCATAAGCTGTGCCGGTTGATTGGTTTTCGCTAAAGACTGGAGTTTCTGCTTTAAGAACCTTACCATCTGTCGTTACATGCTCTACTGTGACATTGCCTTTGACTTCTTCGTAGACGAAGGTTACTTTTTGAGTCCCCTCTTTGACCTCACCTTTTGGTTGCGCAGAAGTTTTGTCAACCTCTTTGTACTTGAAGGTACGACCATTATCCGTCACAATCTTGTCTTCTGGTTTGGTCTCATATGGGGTACCAACTGGCTCATTAGTTTTAACTGAGGTCTCTTCCTTCAGAACCTCACCAGTTGTTGTAATGTGTTCGACTGTGACATTACCTTTTGGTGCGTCTGGTGTTGGGCTTGGAGTCGGAGTGACTGGTTTCAACTCGTAAACGTAAACAACTTTTTGTGCTGTCTCAGTAACTTTACCTGAAACTGGAGCTGAATCTGCTTTGTGTTCCTTGAAGACATAAACATTACCTGCTTCGTCTTTCAATTCAGTTTCATTCTTCGTTTCATAAGCTGTGCCAGTTGACTGGTTTTCGCTAAAGACTGGAGTTTCTGCTTTTAGAACCTTGCCGTCTGTCGTTACATGCTCGACTATGACATTACCTTTGATTTCTTCGTAAACGAAGGTTACTTTTTGAGTCCCCTCTTTGACCTCACCTTTTGGTTGCGCAGAAGTTTTGTCAACCTCTTTGTACTTGAAGGTACGACCGTTATCTGTCACAATCTTGTCTTCTGGTTTGGTCTCATATGGGGTACCAACTGGTTCATCTGTCTTGACTGGGGCTTCTTTCTTCAGAACTTCACCGGTGGTTGTAATGTGTTCTACTGTAACATTACCTTTTGGTGCGTCTGGTGTTGGGCTTGGAGTCGGAGTGACTGGTTTCAACTCGTAAACGTAAACAACTTTTTGTGCTGTCTCAGTAACCTTGCCTGAAACTGGGGCTGAGTCTGCTTTGTGTTCCTTGAAGACATAAACATTGCCTGCTTCGTCTTTCAATTCAGTTTCATTCTTCGTTTCATAAGCTGTGCCGGTTGACTGGTGTTCGTTAAAGACAGGAGTTTCTGCTTTTAGAACCTTGCCATCTGTCGTTACATGCTCTACTGTGACATTGCCTTTGACTTCTTCGTAGACGAAGGTTACTTTTTGAGTGCCCTCTTTGACTTCACCTTTTGGTTGCGCAGAAGTTTTGTCAACCTCTTTGTACTTGAAGGTACGACCGTTATCTGTCACAATCTTGTCTTCTGGTTTGGTCTCATATGGGGTACCAACTGGCTCATTAGTTTTAACTGAGGTCTCTTCCTTCAGAACCTCACCAGTTGTTGTAACGTGTTCGACTGTAACATTACCTTTTGGTGCGTCTGGTGTTGGGCTTGGAGTCGGAGTGACTGGTTTCAACTCGTAAACGTAAACAACTTTTTGTGCTGTCTCAGTAACCTTGCCTGAAACTGGAGCTGAATCTGCTTTGTGTTCCTTGAAGACATAAACATTACCTGCTTCGTCTTTCAATTCAGTTTCATTCTTCGTTTCATAAGCTGTGCCGGTTGACTGGTTTTCGTTAAAGACAGGAGTTTCTGCTTTAAGAACTTTACCGTCTGTCGTTACATGTTCGACTGTGACATTGCCTTTGACTTCTTCGTAAACGAAGGTTACTTTTTGAGTACCCTCTTTGACTTCACCTGTTGGATCCGCAGAGTCTTCCTTGAGACCTTTATAAACAAACGTACGACCGTTATCTGTCACAATCTTGTCTTCTGGTTGGGTCTCATATGGGGTACCAACCGGTTCATTAGTTTTAACTGAGGTTTCTTTCTTCAGAACTTCACCAGTTGTTGTAACGTGTTCTACTGTAACATTACCTTTTGGTGCGTCTGGTGTTGGAGTCGGAGTGACTGGTTTCAACTCATAAATGTAAACAACTTTTTGTGCTGTCTCAGTAACCTTGCCTGAAACTGGAGCTGAATCTGCTTTGTGTTCCTTGAAGACATAAACATTACCTGCTTCGTCTTTCAATTCAGTTTCATTCTTCGTTTCATAAGCTGTGCCAGTTGACTGGTTTTCGCTAAAGACTGGAGTTTCTGCTTTAAGAACCTTACCATCTGTCGTTACATGCTCGACTGTGACATTGCCTTTGACTTCTTCGTAGACGAAGGTTACTTTTTGAGTCCCCTCTTTGACCTCACCTGTTGGTTGCGCAGAAGTTTTGTCAACCTCTTTGTACTTGAAGGTACGACCGTTATCTGTCACAATCTTGTCTTCTGGTTGGGTCTCATATGGGGTACCAACTGGCTCATTAGTTTTAACTGAGGTCTCTTCCTTCAGAACCTCACCAGTTGTTGTAATGTGTTTTACCGTGACACTACCTTTAGGAACTTCCGAAGCTGGAACAACTTCATAATAGTATACAGTTCTCCCACCTGGGAAATATGGATTATTAATGTAGAAAGTTGTCCGAGTTTTAGTTGATGCAACATCAACTGTTACATTCGCTGTTTGCCCATCTCTCAAGACACCTTTAGCAGGATTGCCATTAATATCTTTTGCAACGTTATTGTCAGGACCCAAAAGTTCCCAGTCAATCACTTTTCCATTATCATCATTCATCAGATATCTGATGAAATAACCTTTATCGGTACCTACGGCAAGCGCATCACCTTTACTTACTAGAGGATTGATAAAACCACTTGTATTGGTACCACTATCTTTTATCAACTTATAGGTCACACCATCTGCTGTAATTGTTTCTGGTGCTGCAGTTGTAAATTTGTACCCTGACATTTCTGTTTGTGTCACAGTCGCTAACACTTTGTTAGAATCTTTGACAACATATTCTGTCTTCTTGTCAATTAATCTAGGAACGAACCAGCCATAGCCCATATAACGACCGTTGGTATATCCCAGTGCCTTTTCGTAGTTGGTATATAGCTCATCAAACCAACCATCTGATGCATCTGAAGTAGATACAGATGCGATTGGAAGATTTCCATTATTTGTGATAACCTCCCTATGTTGGATAGTGTATGTAGTATCTCTGGACCATAACCACCTTCCTTTGCTAACGTATTTAAGTTCATCCACATGAAGACCAGGAACTAGGGTATCAGTCATTAATAACTTACCATCACCACCGTACATATCTATATATACATTTCCCGTACCATCTCTATCTGTACTAAAGGCCATCTGATGGATAAGTGCCGCTCCACCAGATGAGCTCGTCACAACTGTACCGCTTTTATCCACATAGAGAGGACCTGTAGTCCGGTCATTTAACTTATCCGTTTTAATAACAGCAAATGTATAATTTTTAGGATCATGATTAACCGTGCCAGTAAAGTTAGGGTTCATTGACTTTACTTCAGGCTCAGTTGTCGTAAAACCATCTGTCGGAATTTCACTAATTGTTGTGATACCTTGTCCTGGTGTTACAACTACTCCTTTAGTATTTGTCGCCGCTGAACGCTCAGTTCCTACAGCTGCTCTAAATTCTTGAGGTGCCTCAGCGCTCTCTAGTGGGGCTAACGAGGCATCCACTCCCTCTTCAATAGGTGCTACTTCTTCATCAGTTGTTGGCACTTTGTCCAATGTCTCATCCGTTGGCAAAGCAACATCACTTTCCACTACCTCTTTAGCAGATGAATCTGTATTTGTCGGAACCTGCTCTGCATCAACTGTAGCCATGTTACCCAAGAATAGTGCAACAAAGACAACGGATGCTACTCCTGTTTTAAACTTACGAATTGAAAAACGTTGACGCTTATCTGGAAACATTTGATTTTTTCCATTGTACCTCATTATTCTCTCCTTAATATAAATATAGATATTTTTTGTCGCTGATCTTGAAAACAATATTCATGAGTCTCTTCAATTTGTTCTTTTCAAAACAGGAAGATCATCCCCTTTTGTACTTACTTTTATTATAATTTTCACTAAAAGCAACCCTTTAACAATATCTGAAAAATATAAGTTTGTCAAGTGTTACATGTTTACAAACCATTACTTGCCCCTTCTCAAAGCAAAAACAACCAAGAGAAAACGATTACAACAAGGTTAGGCAAAAATTCCGGCTTCGCTTCTCAGAGTTCGTGTCAACATGTCAGCGCATCGCATTAAAAAGATGATTAAACAAAAAAACCCGACCAGAGTCGAGTTTTCCAAATAATTATTTTACAGTTGCAGTGCTTGTGATCACTTCAACGGCTTTCTTCACAGCGATGTCGTGTTTAAGCATTTCTGGTGAAAGCAAACTACGAACTTGTGCCACTTCCATCTTGTAAGTTGCTGCCAAGTCTTCGATTTCTTTGTTGATTTCTTCTTCAGTTGCTTCAAAGCCTTCTGCTTTAGCTACTGCTTCAACAACCAAGTTTGTCTTCGTACGTTTTTCAGCATCTGCTTCGTATTGTTTATGAAGGTCTTCACGAGTTGTACCAGTGATTTGGAAGTACATATCTGGTGAGATACCTTGCTGTTGCATACCACCCAAGAATTCATTGATTGCACGGTGAACTTCTTCGTGGATCATTTCTTCTGGCAATTCAACGATTTCAGCGTTTTCTACAGCCAATTCAAGAGCTGCTGATTCAACTGCATCGTCAAAGGCAACTTCTTTTGCTGCTTCCAATTCTTTACGGTACTTAGCTTTCAACTCATCAAGTGTTTCTACTTCTTCGTCGATGTCTTTTGCCAACTCGTCATCCAAAGCTGGAACTTCTTTTGCTTTTACTTCGTGGATTTTTGTCACGAAGAGGGCTGGTTTACCAGCAAGGTCAGCTGCTTGATAGTCTTCTGGGAAAGTCACTTCAACGTTTACTTCTTCACCAGCTGCGTGGCCTACCAATTGTGCTTCAAAACCTGGGATGAATTGACCTGAACCAAGTCCAAGTGAGAAGTTCTCACCTTTACCACCGTCAAATTCAACACCGTCGATTGAACCTACAAAGTCGATAACAACTGTGTCGCCTTCAGCTGCTGGACCTTCTTTGATAACCAATTCAGCCAAGTTGTTGCGTTCGCGTTCGATTTTTGCATCTACTTCTTCGTCAGATACTTCTTTAGTTGCTTCTACTGAAACTGCCAAGTTTTTGTAGTCACCCAATTTTACTTCAGGTTTTGTCACAACTTCAGCAGTGATTGTCCAGTCTTGGCCTTTTTCCATAGATACAACGTCGATTTTTGGTTGTGCAACAACTTCAAGACCAGCTTCAGCAACTGCTGCTTCATAAGCTGCTGGTAAAAGAGCGTTTACTACATCTTGGTAAAGTGCTTCTTCACCAAATTTTTGGTTGAAAACGGCACGTGGCAATTTACCCTTACGGAAACCTGGAACGTTCAAGTCTTTTTTAACTCGGTTAAACACGCGGTCCAATTCTGGTTTGATAGCATCTTGACCGATTGTGAAAGTCAAAACGCCGCGGTTTGTTTCTTTTGCTTCAAATGATACAGACATTCTGTCATTCTCCTTAAAATTTTATTGCATACTCTTCATTATACCACAAATGACAAGGATTTCAACGATTTTATAATGGACTTTCGGGAAATGGCAGAGCTGGAAGCTAATCTTCTAATCTGGTTGTTGTCCGTCGTGGGCCAGCCACTTGCAGTCAGTTAAACTCATTTCCGAAAAGACCGCTTCAAAAGAAGAATCTTCTGGCGAGCAGGCATAAATACCGAAATGGATGTTACCGCTACCTTCATGTAGGTGGCAAATCCGCATCTGCTCAAAATGAACACCGTCTTTAGAGTTTTCAATGCAGAAGTCACTACCCCGTCGGCTCAAGCGGTAATAGATAGACTTGACAGAAGCAGGTATTTCCTGAGTTGCCCAGTCTGAAAAACCGTGATTGGTCACAACGCTACCTAGGTGCTGAAAGTTTTCATTTTCATACTCAATCGAGCCCTTAATCCAGTTTTCCGAATCCTGATAAACCACGACACCACACTGGTCAAAGCGGGTATGACTATTGGAAAAATCCGTCTTAACAGTGAAGGAAAAATACTCTTCCTCCGTGTCCATCAGGAGCAGGGGAGCGTTGTCATTGACAAAATGGTAATAGGTCTTCTGCCACAAGTCCGTATGGGCTTGGGTTGTGATTCTGATTTCCTTATCTGAAATTTGGTAGTTTTCTGGCTCTCGCACCCAGTAAAAATTCTTTGTGTTCATTTGATTTCCTTTCATTTTTGACTGTCTAGCCAGTCACCGATTGCTGCTTCTGCCTGTCTAGCCAGGCTTTCCTGCTCTGCATTGACCACCTGGGACATATCTATCGTCGCCCCTGTCAAACCTTCGGGGTTATTGGACTCGATGAAACTGTGGACGGCTTCTGGATAGTCGATGACATCCACTGTGCGACCTGCTTTTTTCATGTCTTCTATAAAAGGCTTGGCCTTTTGGGAAATGGGGTCCTGACCGGCCAAGACAAAAAGCGTTGGCGGGAAAACTTCCCCTTGATTTGCCACAGAAAGTCCCGTCGTCCAGGGATAAGCCATAATCAAACCTGCCAAGTCAAACTCTTCCTTGACCAATAATTCGCTGGCAAGGGCTGCATAGTTGGCACCTGCTGAGTAGCCGATAATGGAAAACTGAGTCGGATCCACTCCGTAAGTAGCCTTTTCCTTGGCGAAATACAAGACCGTGTCCTTAATTTCCTCTGCTCCGTAGGAAATGGGTTGGACGTCCGCCTTGGTATAATTAACCGTTACAATGACAGCCTGCCATTGATCCGCCAGTCGCTGACTTTGCGTGTCCAGCACATCTGCATCTCCACCGACAAAACCACCACCGTGGACATTAACTACCAAGGGAAGCGGAGTTTGGCTAGCCTCACTTGGGCGGTAAAAGTTGACAAGAACAGGCTCTTTTCCAAGTCGGTCAATCACCAACCGTTCCCCTATTAGCTGACTGTCAGGCTTCACCAAGACTGCTCGGTGGGCTTGATTGCTTGCACGATAAGACTGCAAGAAAACAGTAAAACCGACCAGCAAGAGTAGACTAAGCACTGTCCAGAGGGACAAGAGGCTAAGCTGGATTTTCCATTTTCTAGGTAACTCTCTAAAGGTCATCTTATCCCACCATTACCTGTATCAAGGACCCCAAGGTCAGCCAAAAATAGAGTAAGAATAACAGGGGGAAGATTACCGCTGCTATTCGTAAACCAATCATCCATTTACGCCACTTGGGTGGCAAGTCGTGTAAGGTTTTTGTTTTCATTCTTTCGTTCGTTCTTCTAAAAAGGTCCTCATACGGTCAAAGGCTTCTGCAGAGACAGGGTCGTTTCGCAAATTTGACACAAAACCATGCGGTTTTTCCAGTCCTTTTTCTGCTAAGGGATCGACCAACTCATGAACAACATCCGCCTGTTTCAAAGCCTTTTGAAGTGTGAGCAAATCGGTACGATATTCACTGCCCAAAAGGAAACTTGCTGGATAGTCCTTGGTCACATGGAGAATCGGATTGTAAGCATTTATCTCTTCCTGACTGAGATAAATGGTCCCCGCCACATAGTTCCCCACCAACATCTTGGCAGCGAGGGAAAGCTTAGGATAATTCATCAATGACCAAAGCTTTGACCTGTTCTTTTGCGATACTTGGCTCCATGTCCAATAGCTGAGCGTAGTTCGGGTTAGCTAAGACACTGCCATATTGGGCAACCATGATAGCTCCCGCTGATGAGCCCATTAGAACAACCTTGTCCATATTCAGATGATATTCCTCAGCGTGTTTCCTCATATAGTCAATAGCCAGATTCATCTGAATGAGGGGCGTTGGAAAGTGATATTCTGGCACAAGAGCGTAGTCCACATTTACCACATTATACCCTTTTGCCACCATATCATCAATCAAATAAGTCGCTTCACTTGCTGCCAGCGGGTCACCCATGTTTTTACTACCCGCAAAGAATCCTCCTCCATGAAAGTAAAAAAGCGTTGGACGATCAACGCCTAGATTTGAGTCTGGATAAATAATATCTAAAAAGCTATTGGGATATTCCTTGCTATAAGCAATCTCACTTTTCAGATAATGACCATTTTCTTTCGGACCGTCAATAGCTTCATTAAGAGGACGATAGGAGTTGGGTGAACTGGACTTGTAAATCGTCTTTTGAATAGCACCCACTACTAACTGTGGATGATTAGTAACTGTCACATAAGCAATCGCCCCCAAACATACAACTATTCCAACTAACCATAAGAGGTACTTTTTAATCTTATTCATGATCCATTCCTTTCTTTTTTCACATCAGACTTGTGAAAAAGCTAGGAGTATTATACAATCAAAAGAGATGTGAGACAAGTGTCTCATACAAAATAAGACAGAAAGCAGAATATGTCTCATGAAAGAATACTATGTAGAAAACCAGCTGAGCCAGACCCTTATCCAACTCTTACAAGAAAAAGACCTCCACAACCTGACGGTCAAGGAGGTTTGCTTGAAAGCCCAAATCGGACGAGCATCCTTTTATCGTTACTATTCTTCGCTAGAAGATGTCCTCTCCCAGCAATCCCGTCGCCTCATGCAAGAATGGGGACGAGCGTTTGAAGCCAACCCGCAGTCAATACCTGACAGGGTCTTTCAAAGCCTCTTTCAGCATTTTCAAGAGCACAAGGAATTTTACAGGATCCTCTACCGCTACCAGCTAACACAGGTCATCGTAGATACCATAAAGGAAAAGATTGAATTAACAGCTGACCATCCAAATGATATCGCCTACGGTAAATCCTTTTTCGCCTATGCCATTTTCGGCTGGATCAATGAGTGGATTTCACGTGGTATGCCAGAAAACCCCACCCAACTCAATCAACTCTTTCAAGAGCAAGCTGGGGTGATTTTGGGAACTTTGCAGGCCTTGTATCTACAAGAACAAAGTAACTCTGTGACCAAATCTACTTGTCCCTAGCGAAATAGTAAGGTAAAATATTGAATAATCAGAACAAAGGATTGACACAATGACTGAAACAGCCAAAACAAAACTGCAACAAGCATTGATTCTTCTCTTAGACGAGGAAGAATTTGGACGTATTTCCGTCAGCAAGATTTGTAAGGAAGCCGGGGTACATCGTTCTACTTTTTATCATTATTATGATAATCAATTTGATTTGTTAGAGGATGCATATCAATACCTAACCCAGCTTTTCTTAGCTGAATTCCAATCTTATCCCGCTAACAGCCTATCAATTGAAACCGATCTAACAGGGGATGCTTACCTTATTCCCTACTTACAATTTGTAAAAGACCACCAAAAAATCTATCAAATTTATCTCAATCACGAATTGGATTTTCACCACAAAGAACGTTTTGACCACTTAGTAGAGTTGATTTTCGCTCCTCGCTTTCACGCTCAAGGAGTCCAAAATCCAGCACTGATCGCCTATATGTCTAGCTTCTTTCTGGCAGGCATGACACAAGTCGTATCCAAGTGGGTGAGAAATGGCTGTGCAGAATCAATTGGAGAAATGGCTGATATTATCCAAACCTGTATTTCTAGAAAGTAATAAAAACCTGAGGGCACCCTCAGGTTTTCTTAGTTTTTCAAGCCAACCGTTACAGGAATGATCCCGATAACGAATACGAGACCAATAAAGCCTAGAACTAGACCAAGGACAAAATTCCCGATTGTCACAAGGGCAAAGCCGCCACCAAATACCAACAAGGCAAAGACACAGTAAATAACTTTGACAATTTGCTTCCAATCAAGCCTAGGTGCCCCTTTGCCTGTCAACCGTCTTTGTAGACCCCAAGATAGCACTAGCAATAGCAGACCGACTACCGATAACGGCATTCCCAGGGAAGTCATTTCCCATTCTGGCAGGGTATAAAAGCACATTCCCAAGGTCAAGACCAACAAACTCACTGTGTAAGCAATTAAACTGATAAAATCTCTTCTTTTCATAGTATGTATTCCTTTTTCATTTATTCAGTATGGATAGAGGGCAAGACCTGCCACTTACTTGTCTTCATTCTTAGATGAGCTGGGTTGATTGAAATCCATCTTAGACATCCGAGCTTTTGCTTCTTCGACGGTTTCATTATCCTTTGTAAAAAATGCTCCGATAAACTTATCCGATACTTTATTGAAACCAGTGACCGCAGCTTTCTCAGTCGCCTTGTACCCACCCACAACTGTCTTTTCTATTGCTTTATGAGCACCTACCACTTTCTCTGCGATTTTTTCGTTTGCTTCTATAAATGACATCAGGCAAACCTCCCTTCATTTGATGTATTTAGTTTACCCAAATAAAGACAGGGAAGGAACGACAATTTTTAACAAAAGTGTCGGATCTGTGTGTTTCATCCTATTTTTGTGGTCAACAGGTACAGAAAAAGATCTGAGATTGACTCTCAAATCTTTTCTAGATTATGCTATTTTCATCTCAACTTCAAAACAGATAGCCATGATTTTTTTTGCTTCCTGTTTTTAGTTGAATGTCACTGAGAGCTACACGTAGCTTTTCACTATTTCGCCCGTGCAGGATGACTTCATGGCCTTCGCTGGCTAGTTTCAAGGCCAAGTGTTTGCCAATTCCATCCGTTGAGCCTGTGATTAAAATGGTTTTAGGCATTGGTTTCCTCCAAAAAGGCTATCAAGGCTGTTGAAAAGGCCTCTGCATTTTGGAAGATAGATCCGTGACCCGCATTTGGATAGATGATCAATTGGCTATTTTTGATTTTCTCATGCATGATATAAGAGTTCTCAGTCGGGACCTGCATGTCCTTGTCACCGTTGACGATCAGCGTTGGTTGCGTGATAAAGGCCATATCGTCTTGAGGGTCTCTGCCCCAGCGTTTGATGGCCTTCAGCTGTGTCAAAAATCCTGGGACATTCATGTCCTTGTCTGCATACTCAGCTTTTCTTTCTCCCATACGACCCAAAACTTTTTCAGCTTCCAGGCGACCTGCTTCATCGTGGTTGTAGAAGATGTAGCGTTTTGGATCCACACGCTCCAGACCAGCCTTCAGCATATAGCGGAAGGTTTTTCCTGTCACCTTATCCACTTCGACACCGCCACGAGGTCCTGTTCCTGCAAGAATCAAGCGGTTAACCATTTGACTATCAAGACGAACGATTTCTTGGGCGATAAAACCACCCATAGAAAGACCGAGCAGGTTAATTTTCGTATGCCCCAAGGCCTTGATAATAGCATGAGCCTGCTCTGCCATTCCCGGAATCGTAGAAGCTACCTTGCCTTGACTGGCTCCGACGCCAGGCAGGTCTAGGACGATAATGTGCTCTTTTTCAGCCAGTAAATCTAGCAATTTTGGATCCCAGTTATCCAAGGTTGCGGCCAAGTGGACCAACATGACCAGAGGCAATTCGGACTTGCCCTTGCCTAGTTCACGGTAGGCAATCTGATTGCCTGCGACAGTAATGTATTGGTTTTTGGTATTGATATAAGACATGACTTCTCCTATTTTTCAAAACTGAGGACAGTTTTTCCACGTGAGCGACCGTTTGCGACCTTGTCCAAGGCTGCGTTGACTTCTTCAAATGGATAAACGGTATCGATAGACGGTTTGATTTCTAACTTGCTGAAAATGTCTGCCACCTCTTGCAACTGTTGGCCATTACTTTCTACGAAAATGAAATGATAGTGCACTCCGTAGCTTTCAGCCATTTTATCAAACTTGCGACCAACCAAGCCAAGCAGGATTTGTTTCCATTTTGGCAGGTTCATACGTTTGGCAAATTCGCCATTTGGCATGGCACGGAGGGAAACCAGCTGACCACCTTTTTTCATGATAGACATTTGTTTTTCGGTTTCTACACCGCCAAGTGTGTCCAGTACATAATCGATTTGGGAGAGGGTTTTGGTGTAATCTTCTGTCTTGTAGTCGATAAACTGGTCGGCACCCAACGCCAATACCCGCTCTGCATTTGCCCCATCACCGTTAGTAATAACGGTCAAACCTTTAGCTTTGGCAATCGGAATGGCCATACCACCGACACCACCAGTACCACCTGATATGAAAATGGTCTTGCCAGCTTCTGCACCCATGAGGCTTAGTGCCTGCATAATTGTCAAGGCTGTCAGAGGAACAGCTGCCGCTTCCACATCCGTCAAATAGGCAGGAACTTTGGCAAGGGCAGTAGCCTCCACCGCTACATACTCGGCAAAGGCACCGATATTGTCGAGAGGAAGACGACCAAAGACACGGTCACCAACCTCAAACTTGGTGACACTTGAGCCGACTTCTTCCACCAAACCAACGATTTCATTTCCCGCTGTTTGTGGCAATTTGTAAGGTACAATCATCTTGACATCTCCACGAGAAATCATGTTATCTAGAGGATTGACACCTGCCGCGGTCACTTTGACAAGAACCTGGTCTGGTTTGATGTTCGGTTTAGCAATGTCTGTTAGGTTAAGTACGATATTGTTTTTGTTATAAGATGTGTGTTGTGCTGCTTTCATGGTTTACTCCTTTTATTTGTAGACTTGTATCTAATACAAGTCTAAGTTATGCTAAATAGAAACTGACTTGTGAAAGTCAGTTGGATTTTTTTGCCTCTTGATACAAGTTAGCAATGACCTGGGCCAAGCTTTCTTGGGATAATCTGTCCTGCAAATCCTGCTCAATGGTCGCAAAGATTGGTTGGACAGCTCCTGCAATGTGCCGACCAACTGGGCAGGATTGATTGGCGTGTTGGTGCTGTTGAAAGAGCTGGATATGTGTGACTTCCTGGGTGGCATAGTAGATGTCCAGGAGGCTGATGTCCGCCGGACTCTTGCTCAACTCATAACCAGCCTTTCCCTGCTGGGACTGGATGATACCTGCATTCTTCAAGAGAGCGATGACCTTGCGGATATAACTTGCATTGGTACCGACACTGGTTGCCAAGGCCTGCGACGTCATGACATCACTACTCTCGCTAATCATGGTCAAGATATGCAAAGCTACTGAAAATTTGGTATCCATGGAAATCCTCCTTTTGAACTTGTATCAATAACAAGAACAAGTTTAGCATAATAAAATCTACTTTGCAAGGATTTTATTTTCAAAAAAATCACAACCCTCTGGCTGTGATTAATTTTTCCGTATCTGATCTTCTTGATAAGCCGCACGGGCTCCGCCGATGAGCTTGGGACGGCTGGCAAGGGCGGTGACATGGGCCTGGCCGATCTCACGCAAGCTCGGTCTAATTGGCACTTGGACGTGCTTGATGTGCATACCAATCGCCGTATCACCGATGTCCACACCCGCCTGAGCCGTAATAAACTCCACTTCGACTGGATCCTTCATATACTTGAAGGCTGCCAACTGTCCAGAGCCTCCTGCATGAAGGGTGGGGAGGACATTGACTATTTCCAAATCTTTCTGGATAGCCAAATCCCGCTCCACTACCAAGGCACGATTGAGGTGCTCACAACCTTGGACAGCTAGGTAAATGCCCTTGGGAGTCAAAATATCCAGAATGGTTTCGACAACGGCTTCGCCAACCTCCAGACTGGAATTTTTGCCAATATGCCCTCCAACGACCTCACTAGAAGACAAACCTAGTACAAAAATCTGACCCTTTTGAAGATTGCTGAGTTCTAAAATCTCTTCGACAACTTGCTTAGTTTGGTCTTTAATTTCCTTTAATGACATGATTTACTGCACCAATTCTTTCTATTGCCTGAGTCAAGATATAACCTAGTACCAAACCAACTGTGTTTTGCAGGGTATTGCTCATCAGACTTGTAACAGCATCAGCTACATTATACATGAAACTAGATGCTACAAAATAGCCACCAATCATGGAAAGACTGGCAAGAACAACTCCAATCAAACGTTTCTTACCCGTCCATCCTGCAAAATAACCCTGAGCACCGTGGAAAAGCAAGCTAAAGAAAGCCCACTGGGGATAGCCCAACAAGAAATCAATCAAAAGCCCTGACAATCCGCCAACAATTACTCCTTCTTTCTTGCCCAGGTAAAAGGCTGTAAAGAAAACACCAACATCTAACAACGTGACAAAGCCCGTCGGTGTCGGTACGTGGACAAAAGCCAGAGCCAAGGTCAAAGCCGTTAGAATGGCCAGCAATACAAGTTCTTGCGTCTTTTTATTTCTCATATTGAATTACCCCATATTGATCTGATTTTAAGATGGCTGCATGGACAAAGTCCTTGGACAGTCGGACTGCCTCCAAAGAGTCCTGACCTAGCAAAAGCTGACTGGCAATGCTGGACGCAAAGGTACAGCCCGCCCCCACATTGTTTTCCGAAAGCAGGGGCGACTTAAGCACCACCACTTCCTGACCGTCGTAGAAAACATCGACCGCCTCTGAGCCACCCAGACGATTGCCTCCCTTGATGACCACCGCCTTGGCTCCCAAGTCATACAAGGCCACTGCCGCCTGCTTCATCTCTTCCACCGTTTGGATGTCCTTTTGGAGCAATAGCTGAGCTTCTGCCAGATTTGGTGTGATAATGCTGACATAAGGAAGGAATTTCAAGAGTTCATCTCGCAACTGGCTGACCTCGGTATCATGCGTTTCCTTGCAGACCAAGACCGGATCCAAAACCACTGGAATATCCTGATGGGCCTTGATAAATTCCAAGGCCTGCTCTGCTATTTCCACCGTCGGAAGCAAGCTAATCTTGATAGCTGAAAAAGGCACGTCCTTCAAACTAGCCAACTGCTGGGCAAACACCGCTGCATCTGTCGGAATAACCTCAAAACCTTTTTCCGTCATAGCTGTCAAGCAGGTAACCGCCACAAAGCCATGCAGGCCATGGACTGTGTAGGTGGTCAGGTCTGCATGGAGGCCGCCACCGCTGAAAATATCATTGCCCGAAAGCGCCAAAATATACTTAGTCTTCATAGATAATCTCCTTTAGATAGAGGCCGTTACCTGCCGCAGTTGGACCTGCCAAACCACGATCTTTTTCTGCCAAAATCCGCTTAATCTGACCCACAGGCATGCGACCATTACCAATTTTCAAGAGGGTCCCCACCATATTTCGCACCTGCTTGTACAAAAAGCCATTGCCTGAAAAGGTAAAAATCAAGAACTGGCGTCGCTGGTCATACTCCATTGTCGCCGCCGTGATGGTCCGCACCTTGTCCTCGACTGAAGTCCCCGATGCTGTAAAGCCTGTGAAATCATGAGTCCCCACTAGGTCCTGAATAGCTTCTTCTATCAAGCTCAAATCCAAATCATAGGGATAGAAGGTCGCATAGTGGCGCATCATAGGATTCTTGGGTCGGCCAATGTCCACCAGGAATTCATAGGTCTTGCTGTGCTTGGCGTAGCGGCAATGAAAATCATCCGCCACCTGCTCCACCTGGACCACATCAATATCCTCAGGGGTTTGGGTATCCAGAGCAAAGCGGAGCTTCTCAGTATCTCGGCTGCCAGCCAAGTCAAAGTGTATAACCTGACCGTAGGCGTGTACTCCTGCATCTGTACGACCTGCACCATGAACGGTTACTGGCTGACCACTATTCAATCTTACTAACGTTTTTTCGATTTCTTCCTGAACTGTACGAGCATGGGGCTGGCGCTGAAAACCAGAAAAATCATGTCCGTCGTAGGAAATAATTGCCTTATATCTTGTCATGTTTTGATTGTAGCACAGGAAAAGTATGTAAACAAGTCATGAGACATCAAACTGTCCTATGACAGATTTCCTGTCTCAAAATTGACACAACCTCCCAAATACACTATAATGAAACTGAATATTGTATCTTAGAATTTTTATAAAATAATAACGAAAGGAGGAAACTATGGAACTCCATTCTCACCTCAATGCAGAAAACCAAACTGCTTTTGAACACATCATCCAACATCTAAAAGAAAAGGGTGTACGCATTACCGAAACTAGAAAAGCAGTCGTTGCCTACATTATCGAAAGCGATGACCATCCTAGTGCTGAGATGATTTATCAAGATCTACTACCTAACTACCCCAACATGAGCCTGGCGACTGTTTACAACAACCTCAAACTTCTATTGGAAGAAGGGTTTGTGACTGAATTGAAACGGACCAATGATAATACTACTTATTACGACTTTATGGGGCACGAGCATCTCAATGTTATTTGTGAAGTCTGTGGAAAAATCACTGATTTCATGGATGTAGAAATCCCGAGCTTGAAGAAGGAAGCTCATACCCAAACTGGTTACAAAATTACAAAAGAGGTGCTATCCATCTACGGCATTTGTCCTGATTGCCAGGGCTAAAAGACGAATATCAAAGCGGCTTTCTGTCGCTTTTTTTATTTTCCTTTGAATTATCAGAACAATCTTATTTAGAATTGTTATAAATAACTTGACTTTCTTTTTATAATTGTTATAATTAACTTAGTTAAATGATAATAATTCTAAATAAGGAAACAACAAACTATGACACTCGTATCCAACCTCAAACAACACAGCCACATCATCACAACCGCTCTCTGCTTGGCGCTCATTCTAATGGGTATCCTTCTGCTTCAGACTGGACAGGGATGGGCACCCATCCTCTTCATTTCAGCCTTCGTCATCGGTGGCTACCAGTCTGCCAAAGAAGGTCTGACTGAGCTGATTTTCGACAAGCACCTGTCTGTTGACCTTCTCATGATCTTGGCTGCTATCGGCTCTGGCCTGATCGGCTACTGGATGGAGGGGGCTCTACTCATCTTCATCTTCTCCCTTTCTTCTACTCTGGAAGAATTGGCCATGGAGAAAAGCAAGAATGCCATCGCAGCTCTGATGAACATGACCCCTCCAACGGCTCGCAAAATCGAGGAAAATGGTGACATCACTGTCTTAGACACCGCAGCCATCCGCATCGGCGACCTCCTGCAAGTTCGCAAGGGTGACACGGTCCCACTGGATGCCACCCTCATCAGTCCGCAATCCATCTTTGACGAATCCATGATTACAGGTGAGCCGCTTCCTGCGGAAAAAATAGCCGGTGCGGCTGTTATCGGCGGAACTATCAACCAAGGACCAACTGTGACCGTCCAAGTTACAGCTGAAAAAGGCGATGCCCTCTTCGATAAAATCGTCCAAATGGTTGAAAATGCTCAAGAATCCAAATCAAAAACAGCGACTTTCATTGAAAACATGGAAGATACCTATGTCAAAGTTGTCTTGGTGGTGGTGCCACTCTTTATCCTCTTTGCTCATTTTGCTCTGGGTTGGGACTGGTTGACTGCCTTCTACCGTGGCATGATTCTCTTGACCATTGCTTCTCCATGTGCGCTTGTAGCTTCTTCTTCACCGGCAACACTTTCTGCCATCAGCCGTGCGGCTCGCAAGGGCATGATTATCAAGGGCGGTGACATTGCGGATAACATCGCCAACTTAGAGGCCATCGTCTTTGACAAGACTGGTACCTTAACCATTGGCAAACCTGAAGTTGTTGGAGCAACCTATCTTGGCGATGAAGAACTTATCAAGCAGGTTGTTCAGGCAGTTGAAAAACAATCAAGCCATCCGATCGCTCAAGCTCTCATGACCTATACGGCTGACAGCTCTGCTATTGACCTCCAAAGCCTAGAAGACGTGACCGGAAAAGGCTTGGTGGCGGGCTATGAGGGCGACAGCTGGAAAATCGGTAAGGCAGGCTTTGTGGTAGATAGTTTGGTGAGTCCGCTGTCTGCTGACTTGCTGGCACAGATCGATGAGGCGGAAAGCACTGGGAAAACCCTGGTCTATGTCAGCCAAAATGATGTGCTGGCAGCGATCTTCATGGTGGAAGACAGTTTGAAGCCAGAGAGCAAGCAGCTAATTGCTCAGTTGAAAGAGATGGGGGTGACGCCAATTCTCCTGACGGGCGACCAAGAAAAGACAGCTCGTTATGTGGCGAGTCAGGTCGGTATTGACCGTGTGATTGCCAACTGTCTACCTACGGACAAGGCTGCTATTATCAAAGAATTGCAAACCGAGTTTGCATCTGTCGGTATGGTGGGTGACGGTATCAACGATGCTCCTGCCCTGGCCCAAGCCAATGTCAGCTATGCCATGGGAAGCGGAACGGACATCGCTATGGAGTCAGCCGACATCGTGCTCATGGAAGACCTGACACGGATTCCTTACTCCATTCGCCTCTCTAAGAAAATGCGGGGCATCATCAAACAAAACATCATCTTTGCCCTGTCTGTCATTGCCCTTCTCATCATCTCTAACCTCTTCCAGTCAATCAACCTCCCACTCGGCGTGGTGGGCCACGAAGGATCCACGATTTTGGTTATTTTGAATGGGTTGAGATTACTGTATTTCAAATAGCTTCAAACCGCCAGTTGCTTGGCGGTTTTACTTTAATTCTTTTTAAAAAACGCTTGCATTTCAACAATTATTGTTTTATAATAATTTTGCAGATGATATTATCATAAAACAATAATAATCGGAGGTTTACTATGAAAAACAATCTACTCAAAACAGCAGGATTATTAGCTGGCTGTGTTCGCTTTTTCTTCTATTTTTTGATTGCTTGCTATATCTTTTTCACATTGGCTGGTCTTGGAGGCGACTCCTTTGTGCTAGGCTCTTGGGAGTATACCTTTAACAAACCCATTGACCAGATTAGTATCTGGCTCATCCTTTTAACAAGTGGACTAATCTTAATCGTCTTGGCGGCACTCAGTCACATTGCCTACTTGATTCAAAAGTTATGTAAATTGCTTTTAGAAAAAGATTATTTCGCTTCAGCTAGTCTGGAACTGTATCAGAAACTCTTCATCAGTTTGCTAGTTTTGACTGCTGGTCAATTCGGCCTAACCAGCTTGATTGCCCTGACAAATGCTGCTGGACCAAACAACTTCCTCAATCTGCGTTGGTCAGATTTCATCCTCAATGCTCTCTTTATCTTCCTGACTTATTTTGTCTGGACCTTAGTACAAAAGGGGCAAGAACTTGAAACCGAGAATAGCGAGTTTATCTGATATGGAAATGATTCGCGTAAACTTAGACAAGGTCCTCAAAGACCGACAAATGACTTCCAAGGACTTGGCGGAGCAAGTCGGCATTACCGAAGCCAACCTATCCATTCTCAAGACAGGCAAGGCAAAAGGCATTCGTTTCAACACCCTGATGAGCATCTGCCGAATCCTAGACTGCCAACCAGGAGATATTTTGGAATATGTGAGTGAGGGGTAAATACTTTAAACAGTCTTTATAAAAAAATAGCTTAGAATTTCGTCATCAGCAACGTTGATTCTAAGCTATTTTTGATTGTTAAAATTTTAATCGAAAGGCTAATCCAACCTCTTTTTAATAAGTCGCCAAGCGTTTTTCTAGTTGTAATTGACCAAATGCATAAAGGGTACAGATAACCCAATAAATAAGGGCTACACAGATGTAAACTGTCATGTAGTCCGACTTGGCTCCGCCGACTATTTTTGCCTTATTGAAAATCTCTGGTACAGTAATCATAGCTGTCAGAGAGGTACTTTTGACCATGTCTAAGAGGACGTTGCTAAGGGGTGGAAGGGCAATGCGAAAGGCTTGGGGAATGATGATTTTTCGGTAAATCACATTGGTCCGCAAACCCAGGGAACGCGCCGCTTCCCATTGCCCCTTATCAATGGCTGAAAGAGATGCACGAATAATTTCAGAAATGTAGGCACTGGACATGGAGGTAAAGGCGATGATAGAGGCTGTTATGGCATCTAACTGCAAGCCCATAAAGGGCAGACCAAAATAGATAAAGAAAAGAAGAACCATGAGGGGAATACCACGCATGAGAGAAATATGGGCCATAGCCAACCAACGCAAGGGGCCAAACTTAGACATCCGCATGAGAGCTACAAAAAATCCACAGAAAGTCCCCAAGGCAAAACCAATTAGGGATAGGGATAGAGTGTAGGGAAGTCCCTCCAAAATCTGTGGAATAGCCTCTCTTGCAATATCTGCATTAAAAACTGCCTGCCAGTTAATATCCATATTTTCTCCTCTTTCCTAAAAACCAGATAGACCTTGCCAGTCTGGGACTGACAAAGTCTATACAAGATGCATTTATCGTCATTTAGTTTTTCTCTTATTACTTCGTTAACTCACCTTGCCTGATTGAAACAGTCTGGGGGACTGTTTCAAGTCAATGCCAAGAAACAAGAAAGCATTGAGATATGCCTGCGGCAGTTGATGCGAACTTTGTTCGCTTTATTTGCAACCTCCAACTATCTCCCAGATAGTTGGAGCGAGTACTAAAAGTAAACTAAAAGACTATAATTTGATACTAATTCTTATTCAACTTCGATAACTGGCAATTTATCAGCATTTTCAACAGGGATTGTCAAATCTTGTCCTGCATAGTATTTCTCAGAAATTGCCTTCAAAGTTCCGTCAGCTTTCATTGCTTCAAGAGCTTCGTCAATTTTTTCTTTCAAGCTTGTGTCAGCCCTGCTCATGACAATACCTTGTTCAGTTGGATTGTATTTTGCATCACCCATCTTCACTTTGATGTCTGGGAAGTTAGCATTCGCCCATTTGATGGCCATGACTTGTGTGTAGTAGTCGTTTGGAATGAAGTCTGTACGACCTGTTGATACATCACGCAAATAGACATCGTTGGTTACGTTGTCATAGATAACTGGCTCTGCACCTTGCTTTTCAGCAATTTTCATGTACTGAGTACCTGCGCCACCACCAGCTTTTTTACCAGTCCAGTCGCTCAAGTCAGCTGCTTCGATTCCTGATGAACCATCTTCACGAACGATGTATCCGCCAACTGAATACTTGTAAGGTATAGAGAAGTTATACTTTTCCTTACGCGCTTCCGTCATGTCAAAGTTGTTAACAGAAATATCAACTTTTCCACTGTCCACAGCTGTAAAGGCTTCTGCCACACCGATTTCTTGGTATTCGATTTCCAATCTCAAACGTTTACCAATTTCATTGATCATGTCAATTTCATAACCGACTAATTCTTTAGCATCGTTGTAGTAAGAAGTTGGGAAAAGGGTACCTGGTGTTGCAACCTTCAAGACACCTGCTTCTTGTACTTTTTCCCATTGAGTCTGTTCAGCAGAAGAACTGCTAGTATTAGAACTTGAGCTAGAACATGCTGCCAAGGTCAAGGTAGAAACCAAGAGAGCTGAGGCCAAAACTTTTTTCAACATAAAACAATCTCCTTTGGAAGCCATAGCTTCCTTTTTACTTTTTAGGTGTTAACCCACCAGCTTTTATAGGTTAACATTTTGAAAACGTTTTGGCAAATAATTGAACTGAAAAAATGAATTCCCTTACAAGTTGAGTAAACCCGCTGCCTCCATTTGGTCTGCCAACTGCAAGAGTAAATCCTCTCGTCCCTTGGCTGCTGTCAATTGGATGCCGATTGGTAAGCCGTCAGCCCGTACATAAGTTGGCAGAGAAATGGCTGGCTGACCACAAATATTGGCCTGCTGCGTAAAGGGAGTCAGGGCTAGGCTGTCCTCGAACATTTGCCAGATCAGGTCCTGCTGCTCTTCCATGGAATAGTTCTGGGTGTGCTTGAGGCGGTCCAGCAAATCTGCTGGCAGGTCAAATTGCCCATGCTTGGGCGCTACATCAGCCACCGTCGGTGTCAGAAGCAAGTCGTAATCCTCATGGAAACGCGCCATGCTGGCTCCAAACTGGTCCCAGTCCAATAGGGACTTGGAGTGCAATTTGGCTGGAATGGTTTGCCCGCTTTGGTAAATAGCCCAGGACATGACTTCCATGTCTTCCAAGGTCATCTGGCGCCCAAAAGCTGCTTCGATCTCGTCAAACATCTGGGCTGTGTCCACGCTGTTCATCAGGTAGAAGGATTTCATCAGGGCCACTCCATCCAGAGGATATTCTGACAATTCCACCAGCTCATGCCCTAAGTCAGCCAAGCAATGACAGGCTTTTTGAACCGCTTCTACCGCTTCAGGACTGACCTTACTCCCTACTGGAGATTTGGTATAGTAGGCGATTTTAAGGGGACGAGACAATTTTCCAAACACTTCCTCTTCGCTCAGCTTGGCAAGGGGGAAGGGGGCTTCCAGCTGATAGTCCTGGAAATGGTAGAGCAGACGCTGGGTATCGCGGACAGACTTGGTCAAGGCAAAATTGACAGATGCCCCCTGCCAGCCACGATAGGACTTGGGTCCAACTGGAATCCGACCACGACTGGTTTTGAGCCCAATCAAGCCATTGAAGGAGGCTGGGATGCGAATAGACCCTCCACCATCCGATGCCGCTGCAATAGAGACCATGCCTGAAGCCAGTGCTGCGGCTGCACCACCGCTTGATCCACCAGCATTGCGACTGGGGTCCAAGGGAAGATTGACAGGACCATGCAGGCTGGCATCTGAGATATTTTTGAAGCCGAATTCTGGCGTGTTGGTTCGACCGACAATGATGAAACCCAAGTCCTTCAAGCGTTGGACATAGGTATCGGTATGGCCTGCTGGTCGACCAACAAGCAGGCGAGAACCTGCAGAAGATGGCTGCCCCTTTTCATTTTGCCCCAGATCCTTCAACAAGAAAGGAACTCCTGCAAATGGCTTGCCCAGGTAGTCTTCTTTCTCCGCTTCTTTCAAGGCTTCATCATATTGCTTGCTGACAACCGCATTGAGGTCGGGATTGAGTTTTTCAATCCTGTCAATGGATTCTTGCACCAACTCCTTGGCAGAAACCTGTTTTTGATTGACAGCCTGGGCCATAGCTGTCGCATCTTTCCATTTCATAGATTTTCTCCTAAATTCCATATTTTTCCATAGACTGCTTGATGGTCTTTCCGAGCGCCATAAAATCAGCCATGTTGTCCGACGAGGGATAAAAGGTGGTCAGAAAAGCCCCGTTTTCAATCAAGACACGCTCAATTCGTGTTTTCATATCCTCCACCGTCACATCCTGACCGACCAAGTCTGACAAATTGGCCATCGAATCCGGATTTACTTGCGGAAATCTGTCCGATACTTCTTGCGGAGCAAAACTTGCTGCATAAAATTCAGCCACCACTTGCCCTCGTTTGACTTGATTGCCTGATACACTGATATAGGCAGAAATAGCAATGGCCTCTTGGTAAATCCGCTGGCCCAATCCAGCAAACTTCCGACCAGAGATACTGAGGTCGTAGGTCCCAGGACAGTAGGAAGTTGTCACCTCACCACTGACCACCTCGAAGGGAAAATCCGAAAGCGCCTGAGCAATCAAATCCACCATAACCTGATAAGACTCCCGCAAATCGACTTTATGACCAGAAGGATTAGGCAAAATCAGAGTGACATTTAATATCCCTTCATCCGCAACGACTGCCAAACCGCCCAAACTCCGAATGATAGGACTGTAGCCTGCCTGACCAATACTGGCTAAGCCCTTGTCCAGCTGGGCAACCTGACTGTCCATCATCCCCAGAATAACCGTTTGGTCCATGGGCCAAAAATGTAAAATCCCTATATCTGACTGACGATTGACCTCGCGCAAAAAGACCTCGGTCCACACCAGCGGCCCCTGTTTCAAACCCGTCAAGCCAGACCGATCTTCGTATTTTTTTATGGCCTTATTCTCAACCCAAGATTTCATTCGTAAGCGTTCTCTTTCAAATTACTATATCTTATTTTAACACAGAGCCTGTGATGCGTCGGAGAAAATGCCCAGAGTTTTTTCTGAAAAAGAAAGGAGGCTGGGCAAAAACTAGCCAGTAAATAAAAAACACAGACAGATTGAGCTGCTTCTGATGAAATCCAGCTGAACTGCCTGTGTTTTTCTTTCTGTTTCTACTCTTTTGGGCTAATT
>NZ_JAIJZQ010000022.1:0-34061 GCF_019754195.1 Streptococcus sp. 2018037 | reverse complement strand
TTCGCTCCATTATCAGAAGATCCAAGGGATATTGCACCAAGACTAGCTTTGTCAATGTAGAAGACAATATTCTCAATCGTGATTTTACAGCTACTGCCCCCAATCAGAAATGGTGTACAGATGTGACGTTTTTGAAGTACGGTATCGGCTGTAAAGCCTATTTGAGTGCGATTAAGGACCTTTACGACGGCTCAATTGTCGCTTATGTGGTTGGTCAGTTTAATGATAATGAATTGGTATTCGAAACACTTCGTAAAGCCCGAACAGCTAATCCTGAGGCGACACCATTGATTCACAGCGACCGAGGTTCACAATATACTTCGAAAGATTATTACCGTCTGACGACTCAGTATCAGATGACACGCTCTATGTCTCGTGTTGGTAAGTGTATTGACAACGCACCAATTGAGAGCTTCTTTGGGCACTTTAAGACGGAGTGCTATGATTTGAAGAAGTATAAGACTTTTGAGGAGCTGGTGTCAGATATTGATGCCTACATCTATTTTTATAATCATCAACGTTTTCAAGAACGCAACAACGGCTTTGCACCTCTTGAAATGAGGAACAAGGCCGTCGCCTAATCTTTTATTATTTCATTGTCCACTTGACAGGGAGCAGTTCAGGATGAGGTTTGGTTTTATTTGTGGAGGGATTTGCGTGAATTGCCGTATTGTTCGGATTTTTCAGAAAATTTCAACATTTGTATTGACAAGTGAAAAAAAGTAAGGTATCATTGTAAACAATTAAGAACCTGTATTCACAAGTAAAGCACTTGTATATAAGAGGTGATTTTTCGCTAATCAAGGCAGTTTTTTGAAGGAATACTGCCCGTATTTTGAAAAAAACTAACGATGAGTAGCTGAAATACTAGCCTTAGATAAAAGTGCTGAACTGTGAATACAGGTTCCAGAACACTGAAAGGAAAAAGTCAAATGAAACCAGTCACTACAAACTTTACTTTGTTGTTGCGACGGTTGGGCTAGTGCACTAGGTAGCATTAGTCCTGTTTGGCTTACCAAGCGGGCGCTGTTGACAACATCTCGCAGGTGGTTATCCTCGAGGTGTTTTCTTTTTTATCGTCATTTAGTTTACTTTTATTACTTCGACGACTGAAAAGCTCCAGTGGAGGTTTTCAGCCTACCACCTGTCATTAAAAGAGTGGTAGTTTGAAACTTCGTTTCCTTATTTCCAACTTCAAATAATTTCATCATTATTTGAACTCGCTTTGCCGTACTCCACGGATGTGATTTGCTTTGCAAGTCTAATCTCCGACCTTGCACAGTCCACTGGACTATGCAAGCTGTCTTCGGCTTTTGATGCGAACTAAGTTCGCTCTATTTCCCACCTCCAACAGTCACTACTCTGACTGTTGGAGCTAGTACTAAAAGTAAGTTGAATGGACTGTCAAAATTATAGAGTAAGGAACTAGTTGTTCGTATATCTTTAATTTGAAGAGTTTAGAAAGGTATTCTTATGCGTGTGATTGAATTTTTAGATACGACTTTACGGGATGGTGAACAGACGCCTGGTGTGAATTTTTCTATCAAGGAAAAAGTGACCATCGCCAAGCAGTTGGAGAAATGGGGGATTTCTGCCATTGAAGCGGGTTTCCCAGCGGCCAGTCCTGATTCTTTTGAAGCGGTTCGTCAGATTGCGGCGGCTATGACCAAGACGGCTGTAACAGGTTTGGCTCGGTCAGTCAAATCAGACATTGACGCTTGTTATGAGGCTCTGAAAGATGCCAAGTATCCGCAGATCCATGTTTTCATTGCGACCAGTCCCATTCACCGTGAATTCAAACTTCAAAAGACCAAGGAAGAAATTTTGGCGCAAATCACTGAACATGTCAGCTATGCCCGTGAGCGTTTTGAGGTGGTAGAGTTCTCGCCAGAGGATGCGACACGGACGGAGTTGGATTATTTGCTTCAAGTGGTGCAGACAGCGGTAGATGCCGGTGCGACCTACATCAACATTCCAGATACAGTCGGCTTTACGACCCCGCAGCACTACGGAGAAATTTTCCGTTACTTGACAAGCAACGTCAAATCGGACCGTGAGATTATTTTCAGTCCCCATTGCCACAATGACCTTGGTATGGCTGTTGCCAATACCCTTTCAGCCATAAAAAACGGTGCCGGTCGTGTTGAGGGAACTATCAACGGTATCGGTGAGCGAGCAGGAAATGCGGCCCTTGAAGAAGTAGCTGTTGCCCTTGAAATTCGGAAAGATTTTTACGATGTGACCAGTCCGATTGTCCTTAAGGAAACGCTCAATACTTCGGAATTAGTATCTCGCTTTTCTGGGATAGCCATTCCACGCAATAAGGCGGTGGTCGGTGGCAATGCCTTCTCTCATGAGTCAGGTATCCACCAAGATGGTGTCTTGAAAAATCCATTGACTTATGAAATCATTACACCTGAGTTGGTAGGGGTCAAGAAAAATTCTCTGCCACTGGGTAAACTATCTGGTCGCCATGCCTTTGTAGAAAAGCTGAAAGAATTAGACTTGTATTTTGAAGAAAGTGATGTTGCTAGTTTGTTTGCTCGCTTTAAAAATCTGGCAGACAAGAAAGAAAAAATTACGGACGCAGATATTCGTGCCTTGGTAGCTGGGACAGAAATCAGCAATCGTGATGGTTTCCAATTTAAAGATTTGCGTTTGGATAGTCAGTCTGACGGAAGCATTCAGGCTCAAGTTACCTTTATCAATCAAGATGAGGAAGAAGTGGTTGTTGTTGAGTCAGGCAAGGGTTCGGTTGAGGCTGTCTTTAATGCCATTGACCAATTCTTCCAGCAGGAAATCAGCTTGGAACGTTATCATATCGACGCCATTACCGATGGAATTGATGCCCAAGCGCGTGTGCTTGTCGCCGTAGAAAACAAGGCAACAGAAACCGTCTTTAACGCCTCTGGTATTGACTTTGACGTATTGAAGGCTTCTGCAATTGCTTATATTCATGCCAATGTCATGGTACAGAAAGAAAATAGCGGACAGATTGATAAGAAACTATCTGAGAAAGAGTTGCCAACTAGCTAGGAGGAAATATGACGAAAAAAATTGTAGCCTTGGCTGGTGATGGAATCGGTCCTGAAATCATGGAGGCTGGCCTAGCAGTCCTCGAGGCTGTTGCTGGGCAAGTAGGATTTGATTATGAGATTGAGGAGAGAGCTTTTGGTGGCGCTGGGATTGATGCGGCTGGCCATCCTCTACCAGATGCTACCTTACAAGCCTGCCGTCAGGCGGATGCGATTTTGTTAGCAGCTATCGGTAGCCCTCAATATGATGATGCAGCTGTTCGACCAGAACAAGGCTTGCTTCAACTTCGGAAGGAATTGGGTCTCTTTGCCAATATCCGTCCGGTCAAAATTTTTGATAGCCTGAAAGACTATTCTCCTCTGAAAGCCGACCGGCTGGATGGTGTGGATTTGGTCATGGTACGGGAGTTGACAGGTGGGATTTATTTTGGAGAGCATATTCTGGAGACAGACCAAGCCAGCGATAGCAATACCTATCAGGCAGAAGAAATCGAACGAGTTGTCCGCTCTGCCTTTGACCTAGCCCAAAAAAGACGGAAAAAAGTCACCAGCATTGATAAGCAAAATGTACTGGCGACGTCAAAATTGTGGCGGAAGGTAGCGGATGAGGTGGCTAAGGACTACCCAGATGTGACCTTGGAGCACCAGTTGGTGGACAGTGCAGCCATGCTTTTGATTACCAATCCTAGTCGATTTGACGTCTTGGTGACGGAAAATCTTTTCGGAGATATTTTGTCGGATGAGGCCAGCGTATTAACAGGAACGCTAGGGGTTCTGCCTTCTGCTAGTCATGCGGTGGCAGGTCCCAGTCTCTACGAACCTATCCATGGTTCGGCACCAGATATTGCAGGTCAGGGCATTGCTAATCCTGTCAGCATGATTCTATCTGTTGCCATGATGCTGGAAGAAAGTTTTGATTTGGTCCAAGCAGGTCAGACCATTCGCCAGGCAGTTGAAGCGGTCTTTGCCAAGGGGATTTTCACTAAAGACCTAGGTGGTAGCGCCTCTACCAAAGAAATGACAGCGGCTATTATTGAACAGCTTGAAAGGAGGTCACCATGAGTGGCAAATCCATTTTCGATAAGCTCTGGGATCGCCATGTGATTACAGGGAAGGAAGGTCAGCCCCAGCTCCTCTATGTCGATCAGCATTATGTCCACGAGGTGACCAGTCCCCAGGCCTTTCAAGGATTGAGGGATACAGGGCGACCTGTTCGGCGCCCAGACTTGACCTTTGCGACCTTTGACCACAACGTACCAACCGTCGATATTCACAATATTCGTGATGTCATTTCCAAGGCTCAGATGGATGCCTTGGCGAAGAATATAGAAGATTTTGGCATTCCCCACGCAGCCCACGGTTCGGAACATCAGGGCATTGTCCACATGGTTGGACCAGAAACAGGCAGGACCCAGCCAGGAAAGTTCATCGTTTGTGGAGATAGTCACACAGCCACTCACGGAGCATTTGGAGCCATTGCCTTTGGGATTGGTACTTCCGAAGTGGAGCATGTCCTGGCAACCCAGACCATTTGGCAGGTCAAACCTAAGCGGCTCCTAGTGGAGTTTGTCGGTCAGGCCCAAGCAGGTGTCTATGCCAAGGACTTTATTCTGGCTCTGATTGCCCGCTACGGCGTGGATTGTGGACTGGGTCATGTGGTGGAGTTTGCTGGTCCAGTCATCGACCGACTCAGCATGGAAGAACGGATGACCATTTGCAATATGTCCATTGAGTTCGGCTCTAAGATGGGCATTATGGCTCCAGACCAGACCACTTTTGACTACCTGCGATGTCGTGAGTGTGCACCAGCTGACTTTGAGGCGGCTGTGGCAGACTGGAAGGAGCTCTACTCAGATGCCGACACCGTCTATGACAAGCACCTGGTCCTTGATGTGTCGGACTTGGCACCGATGGTCACTTGGGGAACGACGCCTGCTATGGGGGTTAGCTTTGACGAAACCTTCCCAGCTATCCGTGACCACAACGACGAGCGGGCCTACGCTTACATGGACTTGGCTCCTGGGCAAAAGGCTGCGGATATTCCCGTTGGCTATGTCTTCCTAGGCTCTTGTACCAATGCTCGCCTCAGCGATTTGCAGCTGGCAGCTCAGATTGTTAAGGGGCGGAAAATAGCAGAGCAGGTTACGGCCATTGTCGTTCCAGGTAGTCGCCCTGTCAAGCGAGCTGCAGAAAAGCTTGGGCTAGACAAAATTTTCATGGAGGCAGGCTTTGAATGGCGAGATCCAGGTTGCTCCATGTGTCTGGGTATGAATCCAGACAAGGTACCTGCTGGTGTCCACTGCGCCTCTACAAGTAATCGAAACTTTGAAGACCGACAGGGCTTTGGGGCCAAGACCCACTTGTGTAGTCCTGCTATGGCTGCCGCAGCTGCGCTTTTTGGACGATTTGTCGACACTAGACAGCTAGACATTCTCAAGGAGGGAGTTTAATGCACCAATTTACCACATGGACAGGAACAACCGTTCCGCTCATGAATGATAATATTGATACTGACCAGCTCCTGCCCAAGCAGTTTCTCAAGCTGATTGACAAAAAAGGCTTTGGCAAATATCTGCTCTATGCTTGGCGGTACTTGGATGATAACTACACGGATAATCCTGATTTCATTCTCAATCAGCCTGAGTATCAAGGAGCCAGTATTCTCATATCTGGGGATAACTTCGGAGCAGGTTCTTCTAGGGAACACGCTGCTTGGGCTCTGGCAGATTATGGCTTCAAGGTTATCATTGCAGGCTCCTTTGGGGATATTCACTACAACAATGACTTGAACAATGGGATTCTGCCCATTATCCAGCCCAAAGAAGTCAGGGACCAACTGGCTCAGCTGGCTCCTGACCAGGAAATCACGATTGACTTGGCAGACCAGTTGATACGGACGCCTTTTGGGGAATTCCCATTCGACATCGAACAGGACTGGAAACACAAATTGCTCAATGGCTTGGATAATATTGGTATTACATTACAGTATCAGGATTTGATTGCTGAGTATGAGGGGAATCGCCCAAGCTACTGGCAAAACTAAATATATTAGAAAACAAGCAGGTCGCTCTGCTATGGAACAAAAGAAAAGAGGAAATTATTATGACGAAACAAATTCACTGGGATGGCGCACTTTCACAAGAAGGTCTTGAGATTATCAAGGGTGAGGGAGGCGTGATTGTCTGCCCGACTAAGGTTGGTTACATCATCATGACTGCTGACAAGGCTGGTTTGGAACGTAAATTTGACGCTAAAGAGCGTAAACGTAATAAGCCGGGCGTGGTCCTTTGTGGTAGCATGGAGGAGCTTCGTGAGTTGGCTCAGTTGACTCCTGAGATTGATGCTTTCTACCAAAAACATTGGGATGAGGACATTTTGTTGGGCTGTATCCTGCCTTGGAAACCAGAGGCTTATGCCAAGTTGCAGGCTTATGGCGATGGTCGTGAAGAGTTGATGACCGACGTTCGTGGGACTTCATGCTTTGTTATCAAGTTTGGTGTGGCTGGCGAGCAGATTGCCAAGGAAATGTGGGAAAAAGAAGGCCGTATGGTCTACGCTTCATCTGCTAACCCATCAGGTAAGGGAAATCGTGGTAAGGTAGAAGGTATTGGTGAGCGTATCGCTTATAAGGTAGACTTGATTATCGAGGCGGACGACTATGTGGCATCTATCCAGCCAGACAAGACCATCGAAACCCGCTATGAGCAAGGGGTTATGGTGTCAATGGTAGATAAAGATGGTAAACTGATTCCAGAACAAGGTGCAGATAGCCGTTCTATCAGCCCATGCCCAGTTGTCATCCGTAAGGGTCTGGACATCGATAAAATCATGATGCACTTGTCTGACCACTTCAACTCTTGGGATTATAGACAAGGGGAATATTACTAAGATAATTGAGAACGATCCGAAAGGGTCGTTTTTTCGTACCAGAAAAAAACTGGCTGAAAATAATTTCAGTCAGTTTCTTATGTTTATTCAATCACCAGCATGCCTTCTTTAACGGCAAATGGGTGTTCTGGGTCAATGCGGTCGTAGAACATGACACCGTTGAGGTGGTCGATTTCGTGTTGGACCACGATGGCATTAAATCCTTTGAGTTTGATGCGGTGCTTTTCTCCGTTTTTGTCCATGTAATCAACAGTCACGCGCGCGTGGCGGACTACGTAGCCTTGGACTTCGCGGTCAACAGATAGGCAGCCTTCGCCCCCTTCCATAGCCGCTTCTTGGACAGAGTGTGCCACGATTTTAGGGTTGTACATGACTTCTTGGAGGGAGTAGGCTTGGGCAGGTGGGTTGCCTTCCTCATCTTCTGGATTTGGGACTAAGACAGCAATGATGCGTTTGGAAACGTCAATCTGAGGTGCTGCTAGACCAACTCCGCCACGGAGTTTCATCTTCTCCGCCATGACTGGATCCTGCGAATGTTTGAGGAATTGCATCATTTTTTCGCCTAAAATAATTTCCTGATCAGATAGGGGAAATGCAACTTCTTCAGCGACCTGGCGTAGGGTTGGATGCCCTTCACGGATGATGTCATCCATGTCAATCAAATGGGCAGCTTTTGTCAATCGTTCAATAACAGACATGATTCTCTCCTTTGAATATAGTTAAGATAAGTATAGCATGAAATGGGAGAGAATAAAAGTCGGACTTTTCTATCCATTCGCTTTCAAATCTGTTATACTAGTAAAAGACGAACGTTGAAAGGGAGAAAAATGAAAAGAATTTTAGAAAAAGCCAGTTTGCTGGCCCTATCCACCATGCTGGTTTCGACATTTGCAGTTTCACCAGCTATTCCGCAGATGATTGAGTATTTTGCTCAGCAGGGAATCGCAGCGGCCCAGGTGGAAAACTTGATTACGGTGACCTCCTTTGCTATTATGGTTACTCTATTGGCAAACGGTCTAGTTGTCCGTTTCTTGTCTGAACGAAACATTATCATTGCAGGGCTTTTGCTTATGGCCATTGGCGGAGCTTTGCCCATGTTTCTAACTGCTTATCCTCTGATTTTATTGGCTCGTATCTTGCTTGGTTTGGGGATTGGTTTGATCAATGCGCGTGCTATTAATATCATCGGTAATTTTTTCACCGGTCAGGAGCGGGTACAGATGATGGGCTTGCGTGGTTCAGCAGAGGTTTTGGGAAGCGCAGGACTTACCCTCCTTGTCGGTTGGTTGACCCAGTTTGGTTGGCAACCTGCCTTCTTGGTCTACCTTTTTGCCTTGGTCATTTTGGCTCTCTTCCTTCTCTTTGTTCCCAAGGAGGAATTGCTGGCACGCATGGAGGTGAAGGTTGAGGAGAACGCACCCAAGGTCAAACTGGACAAGACCATGTGGATGATGGGCATTTATCTGGCATTCTTAGCCTTCTTTGTTATCAATGTCAATACCTTCCTGACCATTCGTATTCCTCAAATTGTTTTGGCCAAGGGCATTGGTACTGCTCAGCAAGCCAGTCTCATTCTCAGTCTTATGCAGGTCATGGGGATTGTGGCAGGGACGGTCTTTAGTAGCCTGGTTGGTCATTTGAAGGGCTGGCTTTTAGCGGTTTCCTACGTGGTCTTTGGACTCGCGGTTGTCGGCATTGCCTTTGCGGATAATCTCTGGGTGCTTGGGCTCGGTGGTATGGTGTCAGGATTTTTCTACAGCATCATTCTAACCATTGTCTTTAGTCAGGTAACAGACCGAGCGCCTAAGGCCTTGCTCAATGCAGTCATGACAATCGTCCTTATGGGCTGCAATATCGGCGGAGCCACATCTGCCATCTTGCCGACTTATCTGGAAAAACTCAACCCAACCCCAACAGGAGCCTTTGGTATCTACGCCATCGGCTGTGCCTTGATAAGCGCTGGCTTGATTTATAAACAACTGAAGAAGTGAGGCTGGGCAAAAACTAGCCAGTAAATAAAAAAACACAGATAGATTAGGAGCGGATTTCCGCTCCTTTTTGGTATAATGTCCACACCTCACTGAATAGTCTATTAGTATACGAGTGAAGTTTTCCTGTTTATACTCTTCGAAAATCAAAATTATCCGTTGTCAACTTGTCTTGATGAACTCCAGTTCTATCTTCGACTTCGTTTCCTAGGCTACTTTTGATTTTCGTTGAGTATTATTTTGTTGTTATAATGTAAAACAAATATTAAAGTTTACATCATCTTTTGCCCAAAAAACCACATTTAATATGCTATAATATTGCTAAAATAATAAAATTGAAAGGCAGACTAAAATGTATATTTCGAAAATGAAGTTAGAAAACTTTAAATGTTTTAAGGGTGTGAAAGAATTAACCTTTAATGCTGGGGTTAATTATTTTGTTGGTAATAATAACTGCGGTAAGACTACAATCTTTAAAGCTATTGAGTTTCTTAAGTCGGCCAAAACAAAAGAAGGATGGATTACGAAGGGGGAAGAAGATAATGATGTTACGGTAGAGATAACATTTGAGGACGAAAATTTAGCTGAATTTTTAGAACGAGAAGACTTAAAAAAATTTCAACCATATCTTATTGATGATTCAAAACTAGTAATCAGGAAAAGCTCTAAGCCTAGTAGTTGGAGAGATAGCAGAGGGAAAGATAAGGAGATTTCGATTAAGAATGTCTCAGCGTTCAATCCAGAGACTAATATTTTTGAAAATCCTTTCGGTGTCGGGGACACTGTTTCGGCACTATTTGATTCGCAGTTTGTTTGGTCAGATTTAAATAGCGATGAGTATAATAATTTTGGAAAAACAACAACGATAGTAAGTAAATTAATTAATAATATTACCGAAAATTTTAGAAAGTCTGATAAATGGATAGAATTTGAAAAGGCGCATAAAGAAACTTTTGGGGATGAAGGATTAGTTAATATTTTGAATGGTTTGCAGTCCAAAATTGAAGATATTATGAAAAATCAATATGGAGAAACAAAAGTCAATTTTTCTTTCGGTATACCAACGATTGATAATTTTTTTAAAACTGGGAAAATTTTATTAGAAGATAATGGTATTCAGACGGATATTTCTGAAAAAGGTACGGGTATGCAGCGAGCTCTTGCATTAACACTGATACAGGTATATTCGCAGATAGGAGATGAATCTGGAGGAATTTCTAAACCTATTTTATTTTTCATAGATGAGCCCGAAACATTTCTACACCCTTCGGCTCAGGATAAATTGCTTCAGTCTTTAAACAGGCTGTCGTACAATCATCAAATATTTATTACTACACATTCGCCATATCTATTGAAAAATTTCAATAGTGAGATAAATAAACTGAGTATTTTTTCTAGGGCTGAAAATACTATTAATATAGAGGAAGATATTCAGTTAAATCTATTTCCCTATAGTCCTTCTTGGGGTGAAATCAATTATAAAGCTTTCGGCGTTGTTAGTGAAGAATTTCATAATGAGCTTTTTGGATTACTGCATAATAAAGCGCGTGAAACGCGAGAAACTTATGATGCGGGAAACAAGACTGTTGGTGTAAGTATAGCTAGCTTCGATGATTGGCTCAGTGAGCAAGCTTACATTACTCTAGTAGATGAAAATCATCAAAATAAAAACCCTCGAGATAATCGAATTGATAAATCTATGAGTGCCTATATTAGAAACTATATAGATCATCCAGGTGATGATAATACATTACCTACGGGCTCTAGCCGAACAAAGCCAAATATTGATGAAATTCGTGAATCCATTAATAGTATGATAAAAATTTACAATGATTACTACTTGCAGTAATTGACTAGTATCTCTATTTTCTCTAAATAGTTTGAGGATAGATGGTCACTCTTAACATGTCATCATTAATAAAAATAATCAGGTAACTTATTGTCTATTTTGCGAGTCTTTCACCAATATGTAAAAGCTAACTTTTTCTAGAGCTAATCTGTGCTTATTTTATACTATTTTTCTACGAATAAGCTCACTCAACCGCCTCCAAAAATAATACTTAGTAGATAAAAAGTAGCCTGGTGAAACATCTCAAAAATGGCAGTATCTTCAGTGGTTATCAGGTGTTTTCTTATCTTTCAGAGATGTATCTAACCGCAATAAGACTCTTTAACAAAAGTTTTAAAAGCTTTATGAATTTTAGATAAGGTATATAGACTATTGACTTTATATATTCTCGCGATTTTGAGTGGTTAATAGACGTTTAATATATATTCTTAGGGTTGCTGTTTGGACTGTGGTATAATATTCCTATGTTAGAAAACAACCGCTTAAATGAATTAATACTTCGCTTTCCCGAGGATGTTCAGTTGATTTTTAAGGACATGATTCCCTCCTATCAGTTGGGCTATGCGGATTATGTCTATCAGACAGATAATTACGCCACCCAAAACCGTCGGATTAAAAATTTGGCAAAAAATTTCCGAAGAATGGATTATTTTTACATCATGCCCCTGCCCCAGGATCTGGCATTGGAAATTGCTAACCAATGGCGCTATCAACCACCTTTGGATGCCTATACGATTAGTGCAAACCCCAAGATCTATGCTGAGATGATTTCACCGGAGGCGCGTGGGGACCGCTTTTTTGCAGTCATCCGTAATGCCGCCCTCATGGGCTATTTCTGTATTGACCAAGATGGTGAGACCGTTGACATTCGTTTGGGTATGAAACCGTCTTTGACAGGTCAGGGAAATGGCAGAGCTTTCTATCAGACTATTGAAGATTACATAGTGGAACATGTTCAGCCAGCTAGTATCAAACTGACAGTTGCTAGCTCTCATCAAGCAGCTCAAACCCTCTTTCATGCTCTTGGATTTACAGAAAGAGAACAGCAAGCAGAATATATCAAAATGGAAAAGAAACTCGTATGCGATTAGATAAATTTTTAGTGGATTGTGGTGTTGGCAGTCGGACAGAAGTCAAGAAAGTCCTGAAAAACAAGCAAGTCACAGTCAATGGCCAAGTAGAGACGTCCCCCAAGCAACAGATTGATGAAAAGACGGACCAGATTGCAGTAGCAGGCCAGGTCTTGAGCCATGAGACCTTTGTTTATTATGTATTGAACAAACCCAAAGGAGTTATTTCAGCAACCGAGGATGACCGCCATCGGACTGTCTTGGACCTGCTAGATAATACAGCTCGCCAGAAGGAAGTTTTTCCAGTTGGGCGCTTGGACATCGATACCCATGGCTTGCTCCTCTTGACCAACAACGGTCAGCTGGCTCATGCCATGCTTTCTCCGAAAAAACATGTTGACAAAATCTACCGTGCTCAAGTTGACGGAATCATGACCCAAGAGGATGTCGAACGATTTGCGGCAGGAATGGAGCTGAAAGACTTTACCTGTCAGCCAGCCCAGTTGACCATCCTCTTTACAGATGAAGCTAAGCAGACCTCACTGGTTGACATCACCATCCGAGAAGGGAAATTTCACCAGGTCAAACGCATGGTACAGGCCTGCGGAAAGACGGTGACAGACTTGCAACGATTGACCATGGGGCCTCTTCGCTTAGATTCAAAATTAGCGCTTGGAGAATACCGCAGGTTGACTGCTGCCGAATTAAAGCAATTAGAAGTCTTTGGTGTGGAATTATAGATAAAATAGAAGAGACTTGCTCCCGATTGGAGGTCTTCTTCTTTTTGGGGTAAGTAAAAAATGCTAAGGATGCACAGTTGTCGCATCTGAAATTCTAGCCCCTGCTTGACCGTATTTGGTATAACATATTACAATATATATAAGAACCTATGTTCACAGTTCATCGCTTCCATTGGAGTGTTTGAAGGTGGAGATAAGGAAAGGAAATTCCTGACCAATTAGGTGGTAGGCGAAAACAGCCACAGGAGCTTTTTACTCGTCGAAGCAATAAGGTGAAACTAAATGATGATAGAGTCAAGTATTCCTTCAAAAAATTGCCTTGATGAGCAAAAACGATTTCTTGCATAAGAACACTTTGTTTATGAATATAGGTTCTAAGATTTGTCCAAGAGAGGTTATTCTATGTTGAAATATATCCGTGCCCTTCCCCTTGTTATAGTAGCGGGAGCGGTTGTTTACTTTACTATTTTTATCTGTATTGATAATGGTGATTGGACCTATGTTGTGACTAGAGCGCTTGGGCTTAAGGAAGAACATGCCAATAATGTTTCTTTGATTGTAATTGGTACCCAATCACTTTTTCTGACTTCGGATTGGTTTTACAAGCGGATTCGTGCCTTTCTCAATCGTCGTTTGGAAAAGGCAAAAGGGCTTAATCGGCAGATTTATTTGGGCTATAAGGCAGGGATTGAGTTTTTGATGGCTCTGCCCAAACGAACTATTTTATTCACATTCTATCTACTTTTAGTAGTTGCTGAAAGTGTTGGTCTGATTGAAAAAGCCAAGGACTATGCTGCGGTAATCATCTTCATAATTGCTGTTGACCGCGTGACCAAAATCTGGCCGGAGGAAAAGCGGAGAATGATGGAGTTTGGTCAGAAGATTAAGAAACGGATTAAGAGTGTGGAGTAGGGAGAGTTGTTTGGATATATTTATTTTTTGAAAATCTAATGCAGGTCTTCTTCTATTGAGAGAATGAACGGAACAGTGTGTTGTCTGTGTCTTACTGAAGGAATTCTAAGCAGTGATATTGCCCTTGAGCCAAGATGCACTGAAAATAAAGTAGGGTGGAATGACACTTAAGTTTAACAATAAGCAAAGATGGACATATTTTGTCCATCTATTTTTATATACTTCTTATTGAGAATATCAGAATAGAGGGGTAAAGATGAACTATTATCACATAAAATTAATGGGAGATGTACAGCAACTAGAGCGACCTAGTGAATCTTTTACACAAGAAAATAATTGGATGTATTTTTTGAAGGAAAAAGAAGATTTATTTATTGTAACGGGAGCTGCAAATACAAAACGAGAAATAGCAAAAAAGGTTCAATCACTTTGGAAAGTGGATGTCTATTTAGATGGCTATTCTTCACTAAACGAGAATGATTTTATTGAAAAAGTTGGGCGTGAAAATTTGGGAGAATTTGGTTATTTCTTATTGAAGCAATCAAAGGAAGATAAGCAAGGTCTTACTCTGAATGAGGATGTTTTATCAGAAAATATGATTGGTCTTACTACATTCAAAAATAGTATTCAGCATCTTATAAACTATTTAGCCTATCAATCAAACTATTTAGAATCGCATACGAAAGAGCCATTTTTCTTAATTTTCAACGGTCAAAAGGGGACTGGACGAAAATATGCCCTCCAATATTTAGAACGCTTGTTCGACTTGAAAGCAGTTGATACTCATTGTAGCGAATACTTTCTTCCTAAGACTGAAGAAAAACAATTTCCAGTTGTTTATGACTATTTAAAAGCAAGAGCTCGTCCTAAATTAGAACTTTTCGCTAATATCAATACAAAGAAGGAGAATAATATTTGTATTCTAATTGCTCAATCGACTGAAGAAGCTAAAAAAATAGAAATGGAATTACAGGAGGAATACTATAATGTAAATAGAATCGAGTTTCCTCTTTATACAAATGACGAACTGGTTGAAATTGCTATTCAACTATTAGCAAAAAGACGAATTAGTATAGACAAGAAAATTGTTAGGGAGTATGTAGAAAAGGCTTCAAATCTCATCAATGCAAAAGATATTCGACGAATGGTTCAGAGAATCCATGAATATGCGGTGGCAACCAATTATTGTCAAGAAAACGGATTGCTGGATCTGGGTCACTTTAGTTTGCAAAAGGAACAATCTAAAAGTAAATGTGGCCAAGCTGAGAAGAGGCTGAATCAAATGATTGGTCTTCAATCTGTAAAAAAATTAATCAGACAACAAGTTGCTTTTGAACAACTATCGAAACTGAGGAAAGAAAGAGGCTATCATGTTGAAGAAAGTAATGGGCACTTGTTATTTACAGGAAATCCAGGGACGGGTAAGACAGAGGTAGCTCGTCTTTATACAGAAATCCTGTATGAACATGGATTGATCGCAGAAAACAAGATAGTAGAGGTTGGAAGAGCAGATCTTATTGGGGAATATGTTGGCCAAACAGCACCAAAAATAAAAAAGGTGTTTGATAGTGCAAGTGGTGGCGTACTGTTTATCGATGAGGCTTACAGTCTGATTCCACAGAGTGAAAGAGATTTTGCTAATGAAGCTATACCCACCATTATTCAAGAAATGGAAAATCGTCGTAATGAGGTAGTTGTTATTTTTGCTGGTTATAAAGATTTGATGCACAATTTTATAGGTACGAATCCAGGATTACAATCTCGAATCTCAAACAACATTCATTTTGAAGATTACTCTGTGGACGAACTGTATGAAATTTTTAGAATGATGTTGAGTAAAAAAGAGTATTCTATTGAATCTAACTATGAGGAAGTATTGTATTCGCATTTTTCAAAAGTTGGAACAACCGAACATTTTGGCAATGGTCGTTATGTTCGTAAACTAATAGAAGCTTGTTTGTATCAACAGGCGACTCGAGTGATGGAAAAGATAGGCAATAGAACCTTAGAAGAAACAGAGATGAATGTCGTAATAGAAGCTGATATTAAAAACGCCATCCAAGAATTATCAGAGTTGGAATCAACTCAACGATTAATAGGTTTTGGATTACAGGGATAGAAGAAAGGAAATGCATATGAATAACAATGACTTGAAAGAAAACACTGTGTTTAATGATATGGAAATTTTAGAAATATTTATCGATTTGCTATACAGAAATTTGGACTCAGATACTAGGTTGAGAAGTTCTTTTGACAGTATCAATCGTGAAGTAAGTGATTTTTTGGGGATCCCTCAAAAGAGCTATATCGGACAACTTTTATATATTATTTCAGATGTTGATCAGATTAGAAGGAGCTTTGTTGACCACATAGAATTTTACTATCGAGAGATGAATAGGAAAGTGAAAAGAGTAGTTGGAGTTAGTCTAGCGATTGAAATAGTACAAAATGTTCATTTTCTAGAAGAATTTGATGTTGTGATGATTGAAAATATTGAAGAATTTTATAATAGTACCGATGCGATTCAGAAGAAGTTGGCAAGAATTTTGGAAAGTTATCTAGAAACAGGCGGAAAATTACTGGTAACAGGTTGTGAGTTTGATAATTCAAATGACGCATTGAGCAAGATTCTTTACCAAGGAAATTTATTGAATTTGACTTGTTAAGAGTGTTATAATCTTTTTAGAATTGAGGTTTCTATGAACAATCAGGAAAGATTACTTACAATATTTTTACGCTTACAATCAGGGGCGCATCTAAAAAAATCACAATTGGCAGATGAATTTGGAGTTAGTGAGAAGACTATTCAAAGAGATTTTGCTCTTCTAGGAGGATTTATCGAAAGTCGGCCAATGATTGCAGCAGAGTTAGCCTATGATCCCAAGTACCATACTCGCTTCTTAAAAGGGAAGTCTCTTTTTAACAAAAAGGAAATTCTGACCATTTCTAAAATTTTGCTAGAAAATCGGGCTTTGAATAAGGAAGAAAATAAGGCTGTTTTAGATAGCTTATTTGCTCTAGTATCAAAAGATGAGCAGAAAGAAATTTCTGCCATTATCGCCAGTGAACTCTTAAACTATGCCCCGCTTTCAGATACTCAAAACAGGATTGATAAGATTTGGGAATGGTCAGAGGCCATTCGTAAGGAATTGGTATTAGATATTCGCTACCAATCTCCCTACAATGTAGAAAAGAAACACACGGTTTTTCCTGTGTCACTCTATTACGATAGTCATTACTTTTACCTTGTAGCTTATAATCTAAAACATTCTTCCTATATGACTTTAAAGTTAGATCGGATTTTAGAGTGGAAAGTTTCGACTGAGAAGAAACCGGATATTTCTTATGGCAAAAAGTTTCGAGACGGTGAAGTACGGAATAAGCGCGTGGATTCTTTTATGGGACGGGAACTAACCATAAGAGTCAGATTTAGCTATGATCCAACCATTGTCTTGGATCAATTTCCGACAGCAAAGATTATCGAAACAAGCTTAGAGGGCAATGTGATTGAATTTGTCAGTCAAAACACACCAGGCTTAAAACGTTGGTTGCTGAGTCAGGCTGATGCCCTAACGGTGCTTTCTCCAAGTTCGCTTGTAGAAGATATGAAGCATTTTCTCAAAAAAATGCAAGAAAACTATAAAATTTAGAGAGATAGGACGCTATTTGTCCACCCTATGTATTAGAATGGATGTATAAATAGATATTGAATTCTTAATTGAAAGGAGGAGAAGTAAATGCAAGAATGGATTGTAGTAGATCAATTTGGGAATGTCCTTGCAGGACCATTTTATGACAAAACAGCCGCGGAAATGCATGCGAAAATGATTCCGAATGCAACAGTTGTTTTGAAGAACAAATAGATTGTAAGGATAGGAATGGAGCCAGTAAGAATATGGAATACGTATCAAGAATTAATTTAAAAACAGGAACAGAATTTCGTAATGAATTGATTGACTTTTGCCTGAAATCAGATGAACAATTTCTTGCGATTGGCTGGAGTGGTATTTTTAGTGAGAACGAAGAAGTTGATTACTTAGATTATTATAATGCAGTAAAAAGCCTTTCTAAGAAAATAAATCCAGTATTGAATATTTTTAGGGAAACCGAGGTTGACGATTTATTCTGGACACGTGACTTAGATGGTAATTACTGGATATGCAGAGCAATAGGGACTGCTTTTGCAAAAATCAATCACCGTTTAGATTACGGAGCTTTGTTACCCGTCAAAGCCTTTAAAGTTGGGACACAGGTTCCTGGACAGATAAAAGCTGCGTTCAATAGGGCTAACGCAGGCACAGCACAAAGAATTCGAGAATCAGTCATTATCGAGTATTCTAAAGCCGTCTATAATGAACTCTCTAACGAGAATTATTATGAGATCTCACACTTAGAAGGAAATCTACTGGACAACTTACCTGATTTTGACTTGGAGGAATTAGTGATAGCTTTTATCCAAATCAAGTATAATTACTATGTTTTATCCAATTCAATTGCTCGAAAATCTACAACTATTAAGGTCGAGTGTGAATTCCTTTCTCGAAATACAGATCAGCCTAAAAAAGCAATTGTTCAGGTAAAGGGAAGAAAAGCAGCACCACTGGATGCCCTGCAATTCATTGACTTTTTACAGGATGGGTACGAGGTATTTCTATATGCCCCGACAATTGTAAACGCAGAGAATTTGAACAACCTCGTTGTTATTACGCCAAGTGAGTTACTGGAGTTTTATCATCAGTATAAGGCAGTCTTGTCTGCTTCTATAACACAGTGGGAAAAGTTGTATTAATGAGTTTAACGATGTCTGAGTATTGGAAATCAATCAACTCATAAAAAGTACAGATAAAGGAGAGGGTATGAGGCTACTTTATAAAACAGAACGAAGAAAAAGTACCAAGTATGAAAGTTTCCAAAATGAATATTACCAAAACGGAAATATAGTTGAAAGATATACAACTACTTGGACAAAAATTCCTGGTCGTCTTGAAAGAGACGAAACAAGAACGAAGGAAATACGAAGTTTAAGTGGTTCATGGGAGATTGATGACCCTCGTTTACCACAATGGCTCAAAAAGTATATCGTTGTTGATTCGGATCCAGAATTGTCAACAGAAGAATACATTGCGAAACTTAAAGAAAAAGGATTTCGAGTTTATTTGTGGGGCGATGGTCATCTAATCGTTTTTAAAAATCGAATGGTCAAAATTTTGCTTGAAGCTGTTTGGATGGATATGGTTCCGCTTATTAAGCTCTACTATGGTAAGAAAAATACTACTGAAAGACTATTGACTACTTTTGAGAATGATTGGCTAAGTCAAAAAGTTACCTATCAACAACTATTGGATAGAGAAGAAGAAATTAATCAGGAAAAGAAACAGAATGTATATGATAGGGCTTATCAAAGATTCTATGATATGGACTATGATAGTGAGGCATCAACAAGTCAACTCATCAGACTGTTGAAGAAGATTATTTCAATATCCAAAAAGAGTAATAAAGAATTTTATAGCGATTTACTCGAGCAAGTTCAACAAACTGAACCGAGTCGCGAAAGTTATGCGAGTTTTATGGCCACTATTTTCAAGCATAGGTCACAATAAGCTGTTACTGAATGATATTGTATAAGACTACGCCCACTTTGACATCTATCGCCTCAGAGACGGAAAGATTGTCGAGCACTGGGACAACAAGGAAGTTATACCAGACAAAAAAGACTTGACCAATTTAGGGAAGTTTTAAGAAGGGAATTTTCTCTTCTTTTTTCTTGACTTGATTAGCTTCGCAGTGGATCGCGTGACCAAAATCTGGCCAGAAGAAAAGCGCAGGATGATTGAGTTTGGTCAAAAGATTAAGAAACGGATAAGAGATGCAGGTGATAGCTAAGTTTACTGCTCTGCCATTTTCCCTAAGAGAACAAAAATTAAAAAATCTCTTGCCAAAAGTAAGGGCTTATGTTACAATACCAAGAGCGTAGGTTTTTAAACTCATCCCGTGAGGTGAGAAAGACAACAGGAAAAATTATTAAGGGCCTATGACTATGTATATTTAGAAAGTCTGGGTCTTTTTGTGTACCCAGAATGGGAGATTTATGAGTACAAAAGTCAATCTTTTGTTTGATGTCCATGAGAAACCAGCACCGCTTCAAGGGATTTTGTTGAGTTTCCAGCACGTGTTCGCTATGTTTGGTGCGACGATTTTGGTGCCACTGATTCTCGGTATGCCCGTATCGGTTGCTCTCTTTGCATCAGGTGTTGGGACCTTGATTTACCAAGTGGCAACCCAGTTTAAAGTTCCAGTTTACTTGGGTTCTTCCTTTGCCTACATTTCCGCTATGGCGCTTGCTATCAAGGAAATGGGTGGTGATGTGTCAGCTGCCCAGACAGGAGTTTTCTTCGTCGGCTTGATTTACGTGTTGATCGCTGCACTTGTCAAAGTTATCGGTACTAAGTGGATTGACAGCCTCTTGCCACCGATTGTCATCGGTCCAATGATTATCGTTATCGGTCTGGGTCTTGCCAACTCTGCCGTGACTTCAGCAGGCTTCGTCGCAGACGGAGACTGGAAAAATGTCGTCGTGGCGATTGCAACCTTCTTGATTGCGGCTTTTGTCAATACCAAAGGGAAAGGCTTCGCCAAGATTGTTCCTTTCTTGATTGCCATTGTCGGTGGTTACGTGATTGCCCTCTGTCTTGGTTTGGTTGACTTCACACCCGTTTTGGAAGCGGCTTGGTTTGAATTACCAGGTTTCTACCTACCATTTGAAACAGGTGCCTTCAAGTCGTACAATTTCTACTTCGGTCCAGAAATGATTGCTATCTTACCAATTGCTGTTGTAACAGTAGCTGAGCATATCGGTGACCATACCGTTCTCAGTCAAATCTGCGGCCGCCAGTTCTTGAAAGATCCAGGCCTCAGCCGTACCTTGATTGGTGACGGTGTGGCGACTGCTGTATCTGCCTTTATCGGTGGACCTGCTAACACGACTTATGGTGAAAATACAGGGGTTATCGGTATGACTCGTATCGCATCAGTATCCGTTATCCGTAACGCAGCCTTGATTGCCATTGCCTTCTCATTCTTGGGTAAATTTACAGCCCTTATCTCAACTATTCCAAGTGCCGTTCTTGGTGGTATGTCGATCTTACTTTACGGTGTTATCGCCTCAAACGGTTTGAAAGTTTTGATTGAAAGCCGTGTTGATTTCGGTCAAGTCCGCAACCTGATTATTGCAAGTTCGATGCTGGTATTGGGTCTTGGTGGAGCAGTTCTCAATATCGGTGCCATTACCCTCTCAGGCACAGCCCTCTCAGCCATTGTAGGTATTATCCTCAATCTTATCTTGCCAAAAGCAGAAAAGGCAGAGTAATAAAGAAATAATTGAAAGTCAGCTTCAGCTGGCTTTTTTTGAAAATAGCAGAGCAGCTCAGCTATTTCTCAAATCAGTTGACAAAAGAGCTATTCCTTGATAGAATGGTTAAGGTCCAAAAGGACAAATCTAGCTTTTTCTTGGTTGCAGGTCGCCAACCTGTCACTCGGATTAGGCTCAAAACAAAGGAGAACATATCATGGCAATCTCAAAAGAGAAAAAAAATGAAATCATGGCACAATATGCTCGTCATGAAGGCGACACAGGTTCAGTTGAAGTTCAAGTAGCAGTACTTACTTGGGAAATCAACCACCTTAACGACCACATCAAACAACACAAAAAAGACCACGCTACTTACCGTGGTTTGATGAAAAAAATCGGTCGCCGTCGTAACTTGTTGGCATACCTACGCCGCACAGACGTAAACCGTTACCGTGAATTGATTCACTCACTCGGACTCCGTCGTTAATCAAGATGTGAGAGCGTTAAGAAAGTCCAGCAAAAATAGGAATTCATCGCAGTGTGCTTTAGCACACAAGTTGAATTATCTTTTTTGCCAGACTTTTAGCTCGAACTCAATTCAGAAAGAGCCTGTTTTTCAGGCTTTTTTTGTTTTCTTATTTCCTTTTTGCCAGACTTTTAGCTCGCTCCAACAGTCTGGGGATAGACTGTTGGAGGTTGGAAATGAAGCGAACGTAGTTCGTTTCAACACAGTCTGGGGATAGACTGTTGGAGGTTGGAGATGAAGCGAACGAAGTTCGTGTCAACAATTCAAAAAGATTAAGTTTTTCGGAAAAAAATGATGTTGTTTGGGGTTAAGGATTGATTTTTTTAGATATAAAGATTATGCTATAAATATAAATATAAATATAAATATAAATATAAATATAAATATAAATATAAATATAAATATAAATATAGTGAGGTACGATCTTATGGCCTTAACAGCTGAAAAGAAATTGATTAACTTTCAATCAGAGAAATCACTTGTAGAAGAAGCAAAAGAGGTCTTGGCAAGTCAAAATATGACAATGACACAAGCTCTCAACCTGTTTCTCAAAAATATTGTAGTAACAGGAGAAATTGGGCTTAAAAGTGAAGAAGAACTGGAAAAAGAGCGACTATTTGCCGAACTGCAAGCAGAAGTGATGAAAAATGTAGCTGAAATGAATGCGGGCAACTATCTATCATTGGACGAAATGGAGAGTAAGCTCTTTGGATAAGTACCAAGTAAACCTACCTCTAGCTATATATGAGGAACTAGCTGACATTCGCAGCTACATCAGGGAAGAACTAAAAAGCCCTGATGCTGCGGACAAAAAAATCCAAGAGCTAATAGCAGGACTTAGAAGCCTTGAAATCTTCCCAGAGCGAGGTTTTAACGTAGATGAACGCTCTAAAAAGGGACCGCTAGTCCCAGGTCAGCTGACGCGAGGGCTACCCATCAAAAAGGATTATATAGCTATTTATAACATTGATGAAGCACAAAAGGTCGTAAACGTTCGCTATCTTGTCGCAAGCAAGAGCGACTATATGAGATTGTTCAAATAGAATACACAAAAGAACACTCAGAAAAGCTGGGTGTTCTTCGTTTGATTGAAGAGTATTCGTTTCGTTCAGTTGTTTATATAGCAGGTTAGATTTTCCCTCAAATTCCTTCCTCAATTCCCCACATTTTCCGTCAAATATGATAAAATAAGAAGTATGCGTGGTTTTGTGCAAAAGAGAGTGAAACAAGCTTGTTTGATTGTCTTTTGTAGAAAACACGCAAGAAAAATTTCAGAAAAAATAGGAGACAATTCATGTCAAAACAAGTATTTGAAACGGTTTTTGCTGGCAAGAAATTGGTCGTTGAAACAGGCCAGGTTGCCAAACAAGCCAATGGTGCGGTTGTCGTTCGCTATGGCGACTCCACAGTCCTTACAGCGGCAGTTATGTCCAAGAAAATGGCAACGGGCGATTTCTTCCCGCTCCAAGTCAACTATGAAGAGAAAATGTATGCCGCTGGTAAATTCCCAGGTGGCTGGATGAAGCGTGAAGGCCGTCCGTCAACTGATGCGACCTTGACAGCTCGTTTGATTGACCGTCCGATTCGTCCAATGTTTGCAGAAGGCTTCCGTAACGAAGTACAAGTCATCAACACAGTGCTTTCTTACGATCCAGATGCCTCTGCTCCAATGGCAGCCATGTTTGGTTCTTCATTGGCATTGGCAATCTCAGACATCCCATTCAACGGCCCAATCGCAGGAGTGCAGGTTGGTTATGTCAATGGTGAACTCATCATCAACCCTGACAAGGCTCAAATGGAAGAGTCTCTCCTTGACTTGACAGTAGCTGGTAACAAGGATGCCATCAACATGGTAGAGTCTGGCGCTAAAGAGTTGTCAGAAGACATCATGTTGGAAGCCCTCTTGAAAGGTCATGAGGCTATTCAAGAACTCCTTGATTTCCAAAATCAAATCGTAGCAGCAGTCGGCAAGGAAAAGGCAGATGTGGAACTTCTTCAAGTGGACCCAGAATTGCAGGCTGAGATTGTCGCAGCTTATAATGACGATTTGAAAAAAGCGGTGCAGGTTGAAGAAAAATTAGCCCGTGAAGATGCGACCAATGCCGTTCGTGAGACTGTCATCGCAGCTTACGAAGAAAAATACGCTGAACACGAAGAATTTGACCGCATCATGTGTGATGTCCATGAAATCTTGGAACTCATGGAGCACGCAGAAGTTCGTCGTTTGATTACAGAAGACAAGGTCCGTCCAGACGGCCGTCGTGTCGATGAGATCCGTCCGCTGGACGCAGAAGTGGACTTCTTGCCAAACGTTCATGGCTCAGGTCTCTTTACCCGTGGTCAAACTCAGGCACTTTCAGTCTTGACCTTGGCCCCAATGGGTGAAACTCAAATCATCGATGGTTTGGATGATGAATACAAGAAACGTTTCTTGCACCACTACAATTTCCCACAATATTCAGTTGGTTCAACTGGTCGTTATGGTGCACCAGGTCGTCGTGAGATTGGTCACGGTGCCCTTGGTGAGCGTGCTCTCGAGCAAGTTTTGCCGAGCTTGGAAGACTTCCCTTACGCTATCCGCTTGGTCGCAGAAGTCTTGGAATCAAACGGTTCTTCATCACAGGCTTCTATCACAGCTGGTACCCTTGCCCTCATGGCAGGTGGTGTGCCAATCAAGGCACCAGTTGCAGGGATTGCCATGGGGCTGATTTCAGACGGCACCAACTATACTGTCTTGACCGATATTCAAGGTCTTGAAGACCACTTTGGCGACATGGACTTCAAGGTGGCGGGTACCCGTGACGGTATCACAGCTCTTCAAATGGACATCAAGATTGACGGTATCACACCGCAAATCTTGGAAGAAGCCTTGGCACAGGCTAAGAAAGCTCGCTTTGAAATCCTCGATGTGATTGAAGCAACTATCCCAGAAGTTCGTCCTGACTTGGCACCAACTGCACCGAAGATTGACACTATCAAGATTGATGTAGATAAGATCAAGATTGTCATCGGTAAGGGTGGCGAAACCATCGATAAGATTATTGCAGAAACTGGTGTGAAAATCGATATTGACGAAGACGGTCTTGTGGCGATCTTCTCACCAGATCGCGATGCGATTGAGCGGACCAAGGAAATCATCGCAGGTCTTGTTCGTGAAGCAAAAGTGGATGAAGTCTTCCAAGCAAAAGTTGTTCGTTTGGAGAAATTCGGTGCCTTTGTCAACCTTTTCGACAAGACAGATGCTCTGGTCCACGTTTCTGAAATGGCTTGGACTCGTGTCAATAAACCAGAAGACCTAGTTGAAATTGGCGATATTGTCGATGTTAAAGTCATCAAGATTGATGATAAAGGACGTATCGACGCTTCTATGAAGGCTCTTCTTCCAAAACCAGAAGGTTATGTGGAGCCAGAAAAACGCGAGCGTTCTGACAGACCACGCCGTCATAAAGACAACAAAGAGAAAAAAGATAACAACTTTGGTGAATTCAAATTCCACAAGGTTGAAAAGAAATAAGCTGAGTAGACAAGTTCGGTAGCGGGCTTGTCTTCTCGCTAGAAGGAGTGACTATGGGTTGGTGGAAGGACACCATTGAGATTGTAAAAGAAAAAGATCCGGCAGCACGGACGACCTTGGAAGTTCTTTTGACCTACCCAGGTGTCAAGGCCTTGGCTGCCCACCGTCTGTCCCATTGGATGTGGAAAAAAGGCTTTAAATTACTAGCTAGGATGCACAGCCAATTTTGGCGCTTTTGGACCAATATTGAAATTCATCCAGGTGCCGAAATTGCTTCGGGAGTCTTCATTGACCATGGAGCTGGTTTGGTTATCGGAGAAACCGCCATTATCGAATCAGGTGTTATGCTTTATCACGGCGTAACGCTTGGTGGAACAGGAAAGGATACGGGCAAACGCCATCCAACTGTCCGAAAGGGTGCCCTGGTCTCTGCACACGCACAGGTTATTGGACCTGTTGAAATCGGAGAAAATGCCAAAGTGGGTGCAGCTGCCGTTGTCCTAGCCGATGTTCCAGCAGATGTGACAGTGGTCGGTATGCCAGCTAAAATTGTCCGTGTACACGGTCAAAAAGATGAGAAGGTCATTCATGACATGGAAGATGGCCGTGAACACTACACGACTAAGCTTGCGGAATTACGAGAAGCCAGCCACCATTCGTCACATTTGTAGGAAAGCCTTCCTATGTGAGTAGTTATAGAGATAAGAGGTCAGCATGATAATAGCAACTAATGTTCTAAATCCCAAGCAGTTATCCGCTGCAAAAACTCTGATAAGCACTGTGCAATCCCATGACGGCACCTATCGTGACCCTTACCTGTCAAATATGCTCAACTTTGACCCTGAAATGCCAGCTTTTTTCTTGGCTTATCAAGGTGAACAGTTGGTGGGACTCTTGACTGTGTATGCCGATGATGAGGATGTGGAACTGGCGATTCTCGTGCATTCAGACTACCGCAGACAGGGGCTGGCACGCAAGCTCTATGCCAACTACCAGGCGGAAACGGCTAAGTATCCTATCGCTAGTGTGACCTTTCAGACCGAACGTGTCTTTCTGGACAAGCACCCAGAACTTGCTAAAGCCTGGGACTTGGTTGAAAATACGGATACTGAGACATGGTTGGGTCGTGAACGAGGGCCTTATCAGATCTCACAACAGGCTGAACTCGTCGTGAATTTGGCAAAACCTCAAAATGCAGACGACATTGCACGTTTTCAGACACAGGTCTTTGATAGCGACTATGAGGTGGCTCTTCGTTACGCACGCGAGGCTATCGCTGATGCAGACAGCTTGCTTTATCTTTTGGAACATAGCGGAGCGGTTATCGGCTCTTGCACAGTAGATATCTCGACTGATGATAACTACCTTTACGGTTTAGCTATCGCCCCAGACCAGCAACAAAAAGGTTACGGCACTTACTTAGTCAAAGCTGTCATCAATGACCTTATCACGAAAAACGAAAAACCTTTTCAAATCGCCGTCGAAGATGACAACCTCATTGCTAAGCGGCTGTATAAAAATATCGGTTTTACCAAGCAGACACAAGTGGTCTACTTAGACCCGAAAGAAGGTTGATATGCTGCTAGAAGAATTTGAACCAAGTCCTGCTGTCATTGAACCGACGGACAAGGCTATTCGTGGTGGTGGTGAGGTATGTGAGACCATGATTTTCTCTTTCAATGGGGAAATCGTAGACCGGGTCCGTCAGCTACCTGAAAGTAGAGAAGGTGGCTACTTAGAAAGCATTAACGGTTGCCATCCTTGGTATATTTTGGAAAGAGATGGACTGCGAGTTGCGGTCATGTTGGCAGTCGTCGGTGCTCCCATGGCGGTTGGTCACTTGGAGGAACTGAAAGCCTGTGGCTTTGAGAATTTTATCGTTCTGGGTTCTTGTGGGGTCTTGGACGAATCACTTGCTGCGGATAAGATTATCCTTCCTAGCTCTGCTCTTCGGGATGAAGGAACCAGCTTCCACTACGCTCCTGCCAGCGATGAAATCAGCTATGACCCTGCTTTGCTATTGACCATGGAAAAGGCCTTGGATCAAGCAGGAATCGAACACGTGCAGGCCAAGACCTGGACGACGGATGCTTTTTATCGGGAAACAGCTGCCAAGGTCAAGCGTCGCCTAGCCGCTGGTGCCATGGTGGTCGATATGGAAGCTTCTGCTATCATGGCCTGGGCAAACTTTCGTCAGGCCAAGGTCTATCAATTTTTCTACACGGCAGACTATGTGGACCACCACAAGAATGAATGGGATGTCCGTCGAGAGGAACGGATGGCTGACAGTATGACCTTCTTTGAAGTGGCCATGGCGATTGCAAGAAAATTAGAAAGTACATCATGTTAAAAAAATTAGTAAGACAAAACTGGCCTTATGTGTTGACCTCCATCGCTGGAACAATTCTATCTATCCTTAAGTTTTCCCAAGGAAACTGGCAGTTAGGGATGATTTGGCTGGCAGTGACAGCTTATTGGCTAGTAAAATTGTATCAAAAGTATCAAGTCCTAAAGAATACTCAGAAGTAATGGAGAAACTATGATTAAAATTTACGATACCATGACCCGCAGTTTGCGTGACTTTGTGCCCTTGGAAGAGGGGAAGGTCAAGATGTATGTTTGCGGTCCGACGGTTTACAACTATATCCATATCGGAAATGCCCGTAGTGTCGTGGCTTTTGATACCATCCGCCGCTATTTTGAATACCGTGGCTTTGATGTAGCTTACATTTCTAACTTTACGGATGTGGATGACAAGATTATCAAAGCTGCTAATGAAGCAGGCATGACAACCAAGGAACTGTCTGATAAGTTTATCGCAGCTTTCAAGGAAGATGTGGCAAAGTTAGGTGTCAAACCAGCTACCAAAAACCCTCGGGTTATCGACTATATGGATGAAATCATTGATTTTGTGCAGGTTTTGATTGACAAGGGGTACGCTTATGAAGCGGCTGGCGATGTTTATTTCCGTGTGGAAAAGGCTGAAAACTATGCTCGTTTGGCCAACAAAACCTTGTCTGACCTAGAAGCTGGGGCTTCTGGTCGTGTTGAGGGAGAAGGTCAATTGAAAGAACATCCTTTCGACTTTGCCCTGTGGAAAACTGCCAAGCCAGGTGAAATTTCTTGGGAAAGTCCTTGGGGGGCAGGTCGTCCAGGTTGGCATATCGAGTGTTCGGTTATGGCGACAGAGATTTTGGGAGATACCATTGATATTCACGGTGGTGGTGCGGACTTGGAATTCCCTCACCATACCAATGAGATCGCCCAGTCTGAGTGCAAAACAGGGCAAACCTTTGCCAACTACTGGATGCATAATGCCATGCTCAATATCAATGATGAGAAGATGTCCAAGTCCTTGGGCAATTTCCTGACAGCCCATGATATGTTGGAACAAATTGATGGTCAGGTCTTGCGATTCTTCCTATCGACCCAGCACTATCGCCGTCCACTCAACTACACTGAGAAGGCTATTTCAGATGCGGAAATCAATCTCAAATATCTAAAAAATACTTATACACAACCTGTGCAAAACTCTGTGGATAAGTCAGGTCTTGAATTGCATTTGGCAGCCTTTGAAGCGGCAATGGATGATGATTTCAATGCGGCAAATGGGATTACGGCTATCTTTGACTTTGCCAAATGGATCAACTCTGGCAACTACGATGAAACTGTAAAAGTAGCCTTTGGAAACATGCTGCAAGTGTTCGGCATTGTCTTTGAAGAAGAAGTATTGGACAGCGAGATTGAAGCCTTGATAGCAGAACGTCAAGCAGCGCGTGCCAATCGGGATTTTGCGACGGCTGACCGAATTCGTGATGAATTGGCAGCCCAGGGCATCAAGCTCTTGGATACCAAGGATGGTGTGAGGTGGACACGTGACTAAGGCAGTAGATGTCAATCTCATCAATGGAATTGCCCTGGCTTTTGAAGGGGATGCTGTCTATTCCATGTATGTCAGACGGCACTTGATCTTCAAGGGGCTGACCAAGCCCAACAAGTTACATGGTGAGGCCAACAAATACGTTTCTGCCAAAGCCCAAGCAAGCCTGATTTCTGCCCTCTTAGAAGCTCAGCTATTGACCGAAAAAGAGGAAGAAATCTACAAGCGGGGGCGTAATGCCAATAGCCACACCAAGGCCAAGAATGCGGACGTAGTCACCTATCGAATGTCCACAGGTTTTGAAGCGGTTTTGGGCTATTTGCACATGACCGAGCAGATGGAACGCCTGGATGAACTGGTAGGCTGGTGTATTGATTTTGTAGAAAATAATTAACTAAGACAATGAGGAGGGGAACTTCCTCTTTTTTGTTTTCTCTAAACTAAAGTTCTTTTTATCTGATTTAAAGAAGGGGACCATGAGGGCTTGAAGGTCATATTTTTCCTCTGTACAATGGAATTAATAAAACCTGATAAACTTCGTGTGATAGCTGTTCTATCAAAGGTAGCATGTGCCAACTAGGATCTGGAAAGGAGGAATGTGAGAACAGCTGTTGCGCTACAATTGTGTAGGAGGAAAATATGACAAAATGTGATTTCGACAAACGTGAGCGATTCGGTATTCGAAAATTTACAATAGGTGCCTGTTCTGTTTTGATTGGTGCGACCTTATTTGGAACACAGATTTCTGCGGACCAGCTAGAAAATGTGGACAGCTTGTCAGAGCCAGCTGTTGAGCTCTCTTCGGTAGGGAACGAACATGTGGAAAAGACCGAAGCTGAGGAAGGAATATCATCAATTTCAGCAGATGAGAAAGCGGTGACCGAAGAGTTGAATGGAGAAGCATCTGTATCAGATAGTAGAGAAGAAAAACTGCCTTCAACTCCGTCTGATAATCCAGAAAATAGACTAGAGGACACAGAGGAAGCGGAAGATAAAGAGGTAGATTCTTCGGATTCTGGTCTGTTGCTTTCTGATTTTCCTCAGGTAGAGGATCAAGGAATTCGTCCGAAAGAGATTAAGTTTGATAACTGGGATCAGGTGCTTGCTTGGGAGCCGGGTGCTCGTCCAGATGATGATTTGAACCGCGCTTCTGTAGAGTTGGTTGAGCGCTTTAGAGGGCATGTCGTCAATGAGAGAGCCAATGAGAATGCAAAGGTAGAAGCTCTTTCAAATACCAACTCTAAGGCGAAAGACCATGCCTCTGTTGGGGGAGAAGAGTTTAAAGCCTATGCTTTTGATTATTGGCAGTATATTGATTCAATGGTGTTTTGGGAAGGCTTGATTCCTAGCCCAGACGTTATTGATGCTGGACACCGTAATGGTGTGCCTGTTTTGGGAACGATTTTCTACAATTGGTCCAGTAGTATTGAAGACCAAGAGAAGTTTGTGGCTTCTATGAGACAGGATTCTGATGGAAGTTTTCCTGTGGCTCGTAAGTTGGTAGATATGGCAAAATACTATGGTTTCGATGGTTATTTCATTAATCAAGAGACTACAGGAAGCTTGGTTCAACCACTAGGGGAAACAATGAGAAACTTCATGCTCTATACCAAGGAATATGCAGAATCGATTGGTTATCCGATTACGTATTCTTGGTATGATGCCATGACCTACGAATATGGTCGCTATCACGAAGATGGTTTGGGTGAGTACAACTATCCGTTTATGGAAAAGGAAGGAGACAAGGTCCCTGCGGATCGTTTCTTTGCGAATTTTAACTGGACACGGGCGAAAAATAACTATTCAATCGAAGTTGCGAAACGAATCGGTCGAGATCCATTTGATATTTTTGCTGGATTTGAATTGCAACGGGGAGGCTCTTACAAAACACAAATTAACTGGGATGCTCTGTTTGATGAAAATGGGAAATTGAAATTATCACTCGGTCTGTTTGCGCCAGATACCATTACAAGTTTGGGTGCGACGGGTGAGGATTATCATGAGAACGAGAATATCTTCTTTACAGGCTATCAAGGTGATCCAACCAAGCAGAAACCTTCGGATAAAAATTGGTATGGCTTGGCCAATCTCATTGCGGATAAGACGGCTATTACAAGCAGTAATTTCAATAGTTCCTTTAATACAGGGCACGGGAAAAAATGGTTTGTAGATGGCAAGGTTGCCAAAGATGGGGAATGGAATTATCGCTCTGTGTCTGGTATTTTACCAACCTGGCGGTGGTGGATTGAAGCAAGTGGTGGAAAGCTTGCTGCGGCTTATGATTTTGATGATGCCTATAATGGGGGCAACTCTCTTCGTTTTACAGGCGATTTGGAAAAAAATGGTAAGCAGGAAGTTAAGTTGTATTCCACCAAGATTCCTCTATCAGAAACAAGTCGTTTAAGGGTTGCGCACAAAGGAGGGCAAGGTGCAAATATCTCCCTAGCTCTAGCGCTTGAACCAGATTATCAATTTGCGAATAAAGAAGCCTGGCGCTTGCTTAAACTCTCAGGAGATTGGCAAGATCAGACTTTTGATTTATCTAGTCTGGCAGGAAAGACAGTGTACGGTATCCAAGTGGTTGTTGAAAATGAAGCAGCGCTGTCGGATTTTGATTTTCGTTTAGGGCAGTTGGCTATTTATGACCAAGAAAATTCACCTACTGCACCGAAAGATGGGCAAGTCCTTGCTAAGCGATTGAAGAATGCCCAAGATGCTGAAGCTGTGATTAGCTTTACAGGGACAGATGATGCAGACTATTATGAAGTATATGCGCAGGTTGACGGACAGTGGAAATTGCTGACAGGTTCTTCTAATACAAGGATTTACCTCCCTCAGCTAGTTCGTTCTGCTCAGGCAGAAGGTCGAACCCAAGCTTTGAAAGTTCATGCCGTTGGGAAAAACGGTTTGCGTTCGGAAGCAGGGGAGTTTATCTTTGATTGGGAAATGACGGTGAAAGATACTAGCCTTCCTAAACCATTGGCAGAAAATATTGTTCTCGGAGCAGAAGTCATCGGTTCAAGTTTTGCTAAAAAAGAAGGTGGAGAAGGCATTGAGGGCATGTTGAATGGGACCATCACCAGTCTGTCAGATAAATGGTCTTCCCATCAGTTGAGTGGCCATGTAGATATTCGTTTGACCCAACCTCGGACAGTCGTGCGATGGGCTATGGATCATGCTGGTGCAGGTGGTGAATCGGTCAATGATGGCTTAATGAACACCAAGGATTTCGATCTCTATTATAAAAATGAGAATGGTGACTGGGTGTTAGCCAAAGAAGTTCGTGGCAATCGTGATCATGTGACAGACATCGTATTGGACAAGCCAATTCGAGCGCAGGAATGGCGTTTGGATGTCTTGACTTCTGATAATGGTACTCCTTGGAAGGCCATTCGTATTTATAATTGGCGCATGTATGAAGAATTGGACATGGAGACACCAAACATTCCGATGACCCATGCTGTTGCTCGCCATCTCGGTAATCATCAGATTCAAGTAGGTTTCAAGGATGTCCCTGCCAATCGGAAAATAGCGCTTTATTCTAGTCCAGATGCCGTAAAACCACTGGCAGAATTGGAATCGACAGAGTCAGGAAATCTTATATTCGACCCGATTCGCTTTGAGTCCCTACCTGAGTTCATTTACTACCGTACTCTGGAGGAAGGAAGGGATTGGAGCAATCTATTGGCCATTCGCGTACCGCAAGGTGAAAAAGTCGTGAAAGCGATGGAATGGATAGCTCCCCTAGAGAAAAAAGTTTACCGACAAGGTAGTCCTTTATCGCTTGCAGGAGCACAATTCCGTGTAGCTTTTGAAGGAGATTGGCCTGCTGAACGAGTGAATACCACCAATCCGGCAGTTACAGTAAGGGGATATGATCCGCAAAAATTAGGTGAACAAACATTGACCGTTTCCTATCTAGGCGAAACACTTGCTCAGCCACTGACGGTATATGTTGTTGAAGATATAGCCCAAGGTGAGAAAAAAGCAGTCGGGCTAGAAATCCAACAGTTACCAAAAGTGCAGTATGTTGTAGGAGATGATTTGGATGTTACAAATGGTCGATTTGCTATTATCTATGACGATGAGTCAACTCAGTCCTTCTCTTTGACAGAAGCTGGAGTAGAAATTGTTGGTTTCGATTCCCGTAAAGAGGGGCGTCAGAGCCTAGGTTTGCGGTATGCTGGTTTGGAGACTTCATTTGATGTCCTTGTTTCACCGAAGCCAATCGTCAATGATGAGTATCTAAAGCAGAAAATAGCAGAAATTGAGGCTCTACAAACCCAAACAGCCTATCTCTATTCTAGTGAGCAGACACAACTTGCCTTGCAAACTGCCTTGGAAGAAGCTCAGTCTGTGGTGGCAGATACCAATCGGACAGTCGAGCAGGTTGAAGCCGCTCAAACTCTTTTAGAGAAACAGTTAGGAGAGCTGGATGGGGAGAAACTTTACCAAGCAGATCTTGGGCGTCTCAATCAGCTAATCCAAGAGGTGAAAGGAATAGATACGCCTATAAATTCTTCTGAGCTGAGTTCTTTACTTGAAAAAACTGAGAAAATTTTGGGTTCAGATAGTATTCGTCCAGATGAGATGAAGGAGCTGCTCAATGAATGGACTGATTTGTTTGAACAGTCTAGTCTGGTAACGCATGTCGGTACAAGAGATTCGATGGAATCTAAGAATTTACTGGCTCCTGAAAAACCGAGGATGGATTTGACCTATGAGCTGGTGCCGAGACAAGTCATCAAACGGACCAGCACTGATTTGCCACTGGGCAAAGAGCGAATTGTTCAGGAGGGGGCGGATGGTCAAATGATGGTAACTCACCTAGTCTATAGTGATGGCCGTCGCGAGCTGTATTCACGAACAGTTGCTGATGAGAGTCAGCCGAAAATAGTGGAGGTCGGCAGCGGTTTGCCTATCCAGCAGGAGAAGACTTTAATGGTAGAAAATAGCCCGCAGGTTGAAAAACAGATCAGAGATGCTTCTCTGCAGAAGAGCGGTCTTCCACAAACTGGTGATACCTATCAGGAGAAGTATGTCCTTCTTGGGTTAGTTGGTATGGCTCTGGCTGGCCTATCTCAGTTAGCTAAGCTCAGAAAGCAAGGTGAATAAAATAAATAGTCAGGGGTTGTTCCCAATGTCATTAAGTTAACTAACCTATCACATTTTGTGGTGGGTTATTTTTTATGTTACACTAAAAATAAAAGGGGAAAAGTCATGCTAGATCAGATTAAAGCTCATTTACTTGATAGTATTAACGACATCGTTTCCACCGCAAACCAGTTTGTGCTTCATCCTGAAAAAGATT